>JBKBUS010000233.1:0-3869 GCA_046290035.1 Brevundimonas sp. | reverse complement strand
AGTCCGCCGGTCGAGCGCGGCTCGACGCTGCTCAGCGACCGCGCCGAGGACATGCGGAACGCCTCGCTGGGGCCTGTGTACGGGCTGGACGGCCTGGCCCCGCAACGCGCCCTCGCCGGGGCGCTCGCCGTATTGGAAGGGGCGGGCCGGACCTTCCTCGTCCCCTCCGGACTGTCGGCCGTCACGACCCCGCTGCTGGCCCTGACCCGCGCCGGCGACGAGGTGCTGGCGACGGACGCGCTCTATGGGCCGAGCCGCCGGTTCCTGACCCGCTTTCTCGCGGCGCGAGGGGTGACGACGCGCTTCCATGCGCCGGGCGCCTCCCCGGAAGAGATTGCGAGCCTCATCGGGTCCGCGACGCGTCTGATTCTCATCGAATCGCCCGCCTCCCTAACGTTCGAGATGACGGACGTCGCCGCGCTCGCGGCCCTCGCACGGGCGCGCGGGGTGCTCACCATGATGGACAACACCTGGGCCGCCGGGCTGGCCTTCAAGCCGCTCGAACATGGCGTGGACGTCAGCGTTCAGGCGGTCACCAAGTACGTCGCCGGCCATTCCGATGTGCTGCTCGGGGCCGTGTCCGTCGCCGACGCCAGACTCCAGCGCGCCCTGTCCGACGCCGTGGAAGATCTCGGCCTGCACGTGTCGCCCGACGACGCCTGGCTCGCCCTGAGGGGCCTGAGAACCCTTCCGGTGCGGATGCAGGCCCACGCGCAGGCGGCGCTCCGCGTGGCGATCTGGCTCGAGGGACGGCCGGAGGTCTCCAGGGTGCTTTACCCGGCTCTGCCGGGCGCTGACGGCCATGCTCTGTGGGCCCGCGACTACGCCGGCGCGGCCGGGCTCATGGGCGCGGTTCTGCGGAACTGGGATGAGGCCGATGCGCACGCCTTCATGAACCGGCTGACCCTGTTCGGTCTCGGCTATTCCTGGGGCGGCTTCGAGAGCCTGATCACGCACGAGACCGGGCAGCTGAGCCTGCGCCAGACCCCGCCCCAGCTCGAGGGCGCGCTGCTGCGGCTCCACGTGGGGCTCGAGGACCCGGACGACCTCATCGCGGATCTGTCACGCGCCTTCGCGGGCTGAAAGTGGCGCGCCCTGCAGGACTCGAACCTGCGACCCCATGCTTAGAAGGCACGTGCTCTATCCAGCTGAGCTAAGGGCGCCGCGCCGTCCTGGGATCAGTGGGTCCAGGGCTGCTTGCGATTGTAGGCGAAGTTGTCGGCGTAGGCTTTGAGGATCACCGGCGCCTCCTGCGGCTCGTGGAGGCGGAAGGCGATGCCGTGCTTTTCGGCATAGGCGATCGCCTCCTCCTTGGAGTCGAAGCGCAGCCGCACCTGGCCGTTCATGTCCGTCGACGAGGTCCATCCCATCAGCGGATCCAGCGCGCGAGCCGCGGCGGGCTCGAACTCCAGCACCCACTCCCGGGTCTTGGCCTTGCCGGACTGCATGGCGGTCTTGGCCGGTCTGAAAATGCGCGCGAGCATGATCGATCCTCTTCCCGGGGTTCTGATACAGCGCTTTGGCTCAGGCTCAAGACCTTGCGTTGCGGCCGGCCCCGGCCCGTGCCATGAGAGCCGCCCTCGGGGTGTAGCGCAGCCTGGTAGCGCATCTGCTTTGGGAGCAGAGGGTCGCAGGTTCGAATCCTGCCGCCCCGACCAGACCTCTAACGGCCGAAGTGCGGGTGCTCGACCCGGTCGCCGGGCTCGGCGCCGATCTCCTCGGACCGGCCGGCGCGCAACTCGACGACGCCCGTGGCCGGCCCGTTCGAGGGATAAATCCCATCCGAATACGGCGTGGTGTGGCGGGCGATGGACACGATCCGGCCGTCCGCGGCCACATAGATGATGTCCAGCGAACTGGGGGTGTTGCGCATCCAGAAGCCGCGCTCGGCGCTGTCCTCGAACTTGAACAGCATGCCTCGATCGTCGGGCAGCGGCGGACGGAACATCAGGCCGCGCTCCCGCTCGGCCGGATCGTCGGCGACCTCGACCCAGAAGGAGTGCCGCCCGCTGTCGGTGACGATGGCGAGCCGTTCCATCGGCTGTCCCTGCGGGTCCAGCGGCGGCCTTTCGGACGCGCAGGCGCCCAAGGCGACCGCCGCGCCGGCCAGGCCGATGAGAAGTCTGCGAGTCAGCGACATACGCCCTCCATTGGGCGCGCCGGGATCAGCCGCCCTGATCGATATCGGCGACCACCAATCCCTTGGGGCCGCTGGCGAACCGGACACGAACGGCGGCGCCGGGCTGAAGGTCCTCCAGGCCGCACCGCCGCAGGGTCTCGATATGCACGAAGATATCGCCCGGATTGCTCTCGCACACAACGAACCCGTAGCCCTTGGTCCGGTTGAACCATTTCACGGTCGCCTGCTCGAAGGGACCCGTCGGCTCCGGGACGTCGACGCGGACACGGCCCAGCGGCGCCCCCTTCAATGACGCATAGCCGGGGCTCCTGGCGGAGGGCTGCCCCTGGCCGAGTTCGTGAACCGAGGTCACCTGCCAGCCCTTGGGCCGGCGCGCGACGTCGCACGTGATGGGCGCTCCCTCCTCGGCCAGATCGCGCCCGATGTCGCGAAGGCTCGAGATGTGCAGCAACACGTCCGCCGCGTCGGTGGCGCTGGGGTCGTCCGGCACGATGAATCCGTACCCCTTCCCCGTGTCAAACCACTTCACTTGGCCGCTGATACGAACGGTCGGTTGCGTGTCCGACTCTCTGAAATCCACTTCGCCGTCCCCTACACCCGCTATGCGGGCGCAGCATGCTTAACACGGTTCTGTGAACGGCGCGCAGGTTAAAAATGACGATTTCCGGCGGGAGGCCCGCACGATTGGTCTCTCAGCTAACCCCTGTCGGGCCGTCGAGAAGAATTCTGACCTTCCGGGCGAGATCCCCGCGGCGGTAGGGCTTCGGAATGATGTCATAGCCGGCGCGGGCGTCGGAACCCTCCAGCGCCCGGTCCGCCCAACCGGTGGTCAGCAGCACCGGCAGGTTCGGCCGCAGCCGACGCACCTCGTTGGCCAGCGTCACCCCGTTCATGCCGCCGGGCATGACGATGTCGGTGAACAGGAGGTCGATCTCCAGTCCGTCGCGAACCCGGGCGAGCGCGTCCGCGCCCTGGCTGGCGGTGATCACGCGATAGCCGAAGTCCTCCAGGATGCCCCGGCCCATCTCCATGACGTCGACGTTGTCCTCGACCATCAGAATGGTCTCGTCGCCCCCGCGCGCGTCCTGGCGCGGCCGGTCCTGAAGGCCGACGACCTCGCCCCCGACCGCGGGGAACAGGAGCGTCACGGTCGTGCCCTCCCCTTCCGTCGACTCGATCAGCAGGTGCCCGTGGCTCTGGCGCATGAAGCCGTACACCATCGCCAGCCCCATGCCGGTGCCCTTGCCTACCTCCTTCGTGGTGAAGAAGGGCTCGGTGACCCGCGAGAGCACGTTCGGCGGCATACCCTCGCCGGTGTCCCGGATCGACAGCGCCACATACTCGCCGGCGGCGGCCCCCATCGGGTTCGCCTCGCCCTCGCCGATCACCCGGTTGCGCGTCGAGATCGTCACTTCGCCCCCTCCGGGCATGGCGTCGCGGGCGTTGATCAGGATGTTGAGCAGGGCGACCTCGGCCTGGACGGAGTCCACCCGCGCCAGCCGCAGGGGATCGGCGAAGTCCAGCCGGATCTCCACCTCGCTGCCCAGGGTGCGGTCCAGCATGTCCTTCAGGCCGCGCACCAGGATGTTCAGATTGGTGGGTCGGCCGTCCAGCCGCTGCTTGCGCGCGAAGGCCAGCAGCTGGGACGTCAGCGTCTCTGCCCGCCGCGCCCCGTCCAGCGCCCGCTCCAGCCGCGTGCGCACCACATCGTCCTGGGTCCGCTCCAGCG
>JBKBUS010000232.1:0-3879 GCA_046290035.1 Brevundimonas sp. | reverse complement strand
GGTCAGCGGTTCAGGCTCAGGTGGTTGATCAGATCGGTGCGGGTGATCAGGCCCACGAACCGCTCGCCGTCCAGCACGATCGCCACCCGGTCGCGGTCGAACAGCGGGATCAGGGCGTCCAGCGGCTCGCCCACCTGAACGGTGTCGAGGTCTCGCGTCATCACCTCGCCGACCGAGCGCTTGAAGCGCGCCTCGCGGGTGATCTCGTCGGTGTTCATGACGTGGACGATGTCGCTCTCGTCGAGAATGCCGACCAGCCGACCCTCGTCCAGCACGGGCAGCTGGCTGACGTCCGCGCCGCGCATCCGCTTGAAGGCTGTGTCCAGCGTGTCGTTCGGCCCGACCGACAGGTCGCCGTGCAGCTCGCGCTCGCCCAGGCCCTGATCCGCCAGCCAGGCGTCGTTGTAGACCTTGGACAGATACTTGGCCCCCGTGTCGCAGACGAAGGTCACGCAGGTCTTCGCCTCGGTCTGCTCGCGGCACCAGCGCAGCGCCGCCGCGATCAGGGTGCCAGACGACGAGCCCGCCAGGATGCCTTCCTTCAGCAGCAGCTCGCGCACCGTGGCGATCGCCTCGGCGTCGGGGATGGAATAGGCCTTGTCGATCAGGTCCATGTCGGCCGTTTCCGGCACGAAGTTCTGGCCGATGCCCTCGACGGTGTAGCTGCCCTCCGGCCCCGGCACGCCCTCGTTGACGATTCCGGCGAGCGTCGAACCGACCGGATCGGCGAGGATGATCTCGGCCTTCGAGCCCTTGTCCTTCAGGAACTTGGCCACGCCCGTGATCGTGCCCCCCGAGCCGATGCCCGCCACGAAGCCGTCGAGCTTGCCGTCCAGCTGATCCCAGATCTCGGGGCCCGTCGTCTTCACATGGGCGGCCCAGTTGGCCGGATTGTTGAACTGGTTGACGTAGAAGCCGCCCGGGATCGACTGCGCCAGCCGCTCGGCCATGTCGGTGTAGTACTCCGGGTGCCCGTGCGGCACGTCCGAACGGGTCAGGCGCACCTCGGCGCCCATGGCCCGCAGGTGCTGGATCTTCTCCTTCGACATCTTGTCGGGGATCACCAGCAGCACCTTGTAGCCCTTCGCCTGGCCGACCAGCGTCAGAGCCAGGCCGGTGTTGCCGGCGGTCGCCTCCACGATCGTCCCGCCGGGCTTCAGCCAGCCTTCGTTCTCCGCCGCCTCGATCATCGACAGGGCGATGCGGTCCTTGATGGAGCCGCCTGGATTCTGGCTCTCCAGCTTCAGGAACAGGCGGCACTTGCCCGTGTCGATCCGCGTCACCTCCACCATCGGAGTCTTGCCGATCAGGTCCAGCAGCGACCCGGAAGGACCGGTCAGGACGGGCGCGGGCGCGAGGGTCATTCGGAAGGCTCCAGTCGGCAAATCGCGCGGCAAGCTCGCCGGGCGCCCGACCGAGGTCAAGCGGCGCAACAATCCACCCGCGCCGGGCGTGAAGGGAACCTTCGCCCGCTCCGAACGATCCCCGGGCATGGGACCGATGGAATCTCTCGCCGGAGAAGGGCTGATCCTGAACCTCGCCCGCTATGTGGCCCTGGGACTGGAGCTCCTCGGCGTGGCGGTGATCCTGACCGCGTCGCTGGCGGCCATGTCCGGCTTCCTGCGCCAGGGCGCGCGGTCCGGGCACTGGGGCTCCGCCTACGACCGATGCCGCGCGAATCTGGGACGCGGCATCCTGCTGGGGCTCGAGTTGCTGGTGGGCGCCGACATCATCGCCACGGTGACGGCCCCGATCACCTTCGACAGCGTGGGGCTGCTGGCGGGCGTGGTGGCCATTCGCACCTTCCTCAGCTTCGCGCTGGAGACCGAGATCGAGGGCGACTGGCCCTGGCGACGGCGCAGCGCCGACCGGGCTCACCCGGCCCCTGATCCGTCCCGATAGCGCAAAGTTCGACCGCGCCCCCGATTCTCGCGTTATCAGACACCATGTCCCGTCCCCCCCGCCGCCCCCAGAGCCGAACGCCCGCCGGTCTGCCCGACAAGGAGACCCTGGTCCGCTTCCTCTCGGAGGCCGGCGAGCAGGGAAAGGCCGACATCGCGCGCGCCTTCGGCCTGAAGGGCGTCGAGCGCCGGGCGCTACGCGAGATGCTGAAGGCGCTGGAGGACGAGGGCCGGCTGGGCCGCCGGGGCCGACGCGGCTTCGTCGAGGCGGGCGCCCTGCCCCCGGTCGGCGTCGCCGACGTGGTCGATCGCGACGCCGACGGCGAGCTCTACGTCCAGATGGTCAAGGGCGGCGAGGATGCGCCGCGCGCCGTGCTCGTCCCGGACAGCAAGGCCGATCGCGGCCCCGCGCCGGGGATCGGCGACCGGCTGCTGGTCAAGTTCAGCCGCACCGCCGACGGCTGGGAGGCGCGGCTGGTCAAGCGGCTGGACTCCGCCGGCCCCGGCCGGGTGCTGGGCGTGGTCAGGAAGGCCGCGCGCGAGACCCGCATCGAGCCGGTCGACCGCCGATCGAAGGACGTGCTGGTCATCCCCCAGGCATTCGCCGACGAGCTTCGCGACGGCGATCTGGTGCTGGCCACGCCCGAGCGGGGCGAGCACCGCTACGGGCCCAAGCGCGGAAAGGTGATCGAGACCATCGGCCGGGAGGACGATCCCCGCGCCGCCTCCCTGATCGCCATCCACGCCCACGGGGTGCCCACGGGGTTCTCCGACCTGGTCGAGCGCGAGGCGGAAGATCAGGCCCTGCCGACCCTGAAGGGCCGCGAGGACCTGCGCGAGGTGCCCTTCATCACCATCGACCCCGCCGACGCGCGCGATCACGACGACGCCGTCTTCGCCGAGCGCGACACGGACCCGAACAACGAGGGCGGCTGGATCGTCTGGGTCGCCATCGCCGACGTCGCCGCCTATGTGCGCCCCGGCACGGCGCTGGATCGAGAGGCGCGCGCCAAGGGCAACTCGACCTATTTCCCCGACCGGGTCGAGCCGATGCTGCCGGAGGTGCTGTCGAACGGTCTCTGCAGCCTGAAGGCCGGCGAGAACCGCGCCTGTCTCGCGGTGCGGATGGTGTTCTCGAAGGACGGGCGCAAGCTCTCCCACCGCTTCGTGCGCGGCCTGATGCGCAGCCACGCCAAGCTCGCCTACGAACAGGCCCAAGCCGCGATCGACGGGACGCCCGACGACACCACCGGTCCGATCATGGACACGATCCTGTATCCCCTCTGGAACGCCTACGCCGCCATGCTCAAGGGCCGCGAGCGGCGCGCCCCCCTGGCCATAGAGAGCCCCGAGCGGCGCGTGCGCATGGATCCCGAGGGCGGCATCGCCTCCATCGAGCCCCGCGTCAGCCTGGAAGCGCACCGGCTGATCGAGGAGATGATGATCCAGGCCAACGTCGCCGCCGCCGAGACCTTGGAGCAGAAGAAGGTCCCGCTGATCTATCGGGTGCACGAGGCCCCCAGCCAGGAGAAGATCTTCAACCTCGCCGACTTCCTGCAGACGTTGGGCAAGCCCTGGACCAAGGGCGAACCCGCCACCACCAAGCGCTTCAATCGCCTGCTGGACGAGATGCGCGATACGCCCCACGCGGAAGTGGTCAACGAGGTGGTGCTGCGCAGCCAGATGCAGGCGATCTATTCGCCCGAGAACATCGGCCACTTCGGCCTGAACCTGGACCGCTACGCCCACTTCACCTCGCCGATCCGGCGCTACTCCGACCTGATCGTGCACCGGGGCCTGATCCGGGCGCTGAAGCTGGGCTCGGACGGGCTCACGGACCGCGAGGTCGCCGAGCTGCCCGCCATCGCCGAACAGGTGACCCAGACCGAGCGTCGCTCCATGGCCGCCGAGCGCGACGCGATGGACCGCTATATGGCCGCCTATCTGGCCGACCGGGTCGGCGGCGCCTTCCCCGGAC
>JBKBUS010000231.1:0-3892 GCA_046290035.1 Brevundimonas sp. | reverse complement strand
TCGTGCTGCGCGGCGATCCGGCCGCGGTGGCGCGGGTGGCGGGACTGGCGCGCGACCTCGACGTGCGCGCCTCGAACGCCCAGGACGTGCAGGTGGTGTTCCTCGAGAACGCCGACGCCCAGCAGCTGCTGCCGGTGTTGCAGGAGATCGTGGGCCAGCCGGTCACCCAGCGCGGGGCCGGGGAGTCCTCGGTGTCGGCCGAGACCTCGGCGACCCAGCCCGGACAGGCGGTGGTCGCCGCCGCGGCCCCGCAGAGCGCGAACGGCGAGCGCCGCGCGACGGTCGCGCGGGTGCCCGGGGCCAACGCCCTCGTCATCTCCGCCTCGCCGGAGATGCAGCGGACTTTGGCCGAGGTGATCCGTCGCCTGGACAGCCCGCGCCAGCAGGTGCTGGTCGAGGCCATCGTGGTCGAGCTGACCGATCAGGCGCTGCGCGAGCTCGGCGTTCAGTGGGCGGCGGCTGGCGAGGACGGCAATCCGCTGTTCGCCACCAGCTACGCCAACTCGGCCGCGCCCCTGACGGTGATCGGCGGCGCGGTGGCCGCGAACGACCTCGACGAGGACGATCCCGTGCGCCAGGGCGTCCAGGAAGCCGCGCTGAACAGCCTCCTGAACCTCAACGGTTTCGTCGGCGGCGGCGGGGGCCAGATCGGCGACGTGCTGCTGGGCGCCATCGTCAATGCGGTGAAGTCGGACACGGGCTCCAACATCCTGTCCACGCCGTCGCTGGTGACCCTGGACAATGAGGAGGCCGAGATCCTGGTCGGCCAGGAGATCCCGATCACCACGGGCCAGACGCTTCTGGACGGCCAGTCCAACCCCTTCACCACTACCGAGCGCCAGGACATCGGGGTGAAGCTGACGGTCCGGCCCCAGATCAACGCCGGGGGGTCGATCACCCTGAACGTCCGCCAGGAAGTGTCCTCTATCAACCGGTCGCTGACGGCTTCGGCCACCGACCTGGTGCTGAACAAGCGCGAGCTGGAGAACACCCTCGTCATCGGCGACGGCGAGATCGCGGTCGCGGGCGGGCTCCTGTCGCAGACCGAGACGATCAGCGCCGACCGGGTGCCGGTGCTGGGCGACATTCCCGGGCTGGGGGTGCTGTTCCGCTCCACCTCGCGCTCCAACGAGCGGACCAATCTGGTGATCTTCATCCGCCCGACCATCCTGCGCTCCCCGGCCGACGCGCGCCGGGTGTCGGCGAACCGCTACGACTATGTGCGCGGCCAGCAGCTGGCGATCGACCCCGAGGCCGAGCCGTCGATCGACGCGATGCTAAGGGACTATATCCGCACCCAGCCGCCGGCAGCGCCGGCGCCCGATCTGGTAGAGGGCCGGGTGATCCCGTGATCACCCTGGTCGACCCGACCCTGCCCTACGGCTTCGCCAAGCGGCACGGCGTGATCCTGATCGACGCCGGCGACGCCGTGGCGCGCGTGGCCCTGCGGCAGGGCGCCGATCCGCTGGCCATCGTCGAGGCGCGCCGGGTGATCGGCCGGCCGCTGTCGGTCGAGGTGCTGGAGCGGTCCGCCTTCGACCGGCGCCTGTCGGAGGTCTACGCCGACGACGGCTTCTCGCGCGGCGAGGACCTGGACATGCCCTTGGGCCTCGACGGTCTTGTGGACGACATCCCGGCCGCCGCCGATCTTCTGGACACCACCGACGACGCGCCGATCATCCGCCTGATCAACGGCGTCATCGCCGAAGCGGTGCGGGTGGGCGCGTCCGACATTCACATCGAGCCCTACGAGCAGGCGCTGGTCGTGCGGCTGCGCGTCGACGGGGTGCTGCGCGAGGTGCTGAACCTCAATCCGCGCGTGACGCCGCTGCTGGTCAGCCGGGTCAAGGTGATGGCCCGGCTCGACATCGCCGAACGGCGCGTGCCCCAGGACGGGCGCATCCCCCTGACGCTCGGCGGCAAGACGCTGGACGTGCGAGTCTCCACCCTGCCGTCGCGGGCGGGCGAACGGGTCGTGCTGCGGATCCTGGACAAGGACCAGGCGGGGCTGGGCCTGAAGGACCTGGGCATGGGCGATCGGGCGCTGTCGGCGTTCGAGGGCGCGCTCCGGGAGCCGAACGGCATCATCCTCGTCACGGGCCCGACCGGCTCGGGCAAGACCACCAGCCTCTATGCGGGGCTGCAACGGCTGAACGACGGGCAGAGGAACATCCTGACGGTCGAGGACCCGGTCGAATACGCCGTGGACGGGGTGGGCCAGACCCAGGTCAACGCCAAGGTCGGCATGACCTTCGCGGCGGGCCTGCGCGCCATCCTGCGCCAGGACCCGGACGTGGTGATGGTCGGCGAGATCCGGGACGCGGAGACGGCCGGCATCGCCGTGCAGGCGGCCCTGACCGGGCACCTGGTGCTGTCCACCGTCCACACCAACGACGCGGCGGGCGCCGTGACGCGGTTGCGCGACATGGGGGTGGAGCCGTTCCTCTTGGCCTCCACGCTCAGGCTGATCGCGGCCCAGCGGCTGGTGCGGCGGCTGTGCCCGACCTGTCGTCGGGCCGAGCCCGCCGACGCGGCGACGGCGAAGCTGGTCGGCGTGAAGACGGGTCAGACCGTCTGGCGGCCCCAGGGCTGCGCCGAGTGCAACCAGACCGGCTATGTGGGCCGCATCGGGGTCTATGAGGTCATCCGCGTCGATGACGCCGCGCGCCGCCTGATCGCCGAGGACGCCGGCGAGGACGCGCTGGTCGCCGCGACCCTCAAGGCGAGCGAAAGCCTGTCAGGTCAGGCACGAGCTCTGGTTCTGGGAGGCGTCA
Source organism: Brevundimonas sp. (assembly GCA_046290035.1). Classification (GTDB taxonomy): domain Bacteria; phylum Pseudomonadota; class Alphaproteobacteria; order Caulobacterales; family Caulobacteraceae; genus Brevundimonas. Next base: position 1,118 of record JBKBUS010000231.1, on the reverse strand, counting down.
CCAGCGTCGAGGAGGCGGTGCGCGTCTCGCGGCAGGAGACCGCCGAGGACGGGCGCGAGGCGGCGGCGTGAGCGCGAGTTTCGCCTACACCGCCGTGGATGTCGCGGGCCGCACCCGCACCGGCGTCGTCACGGCTCCGGACGAGGCGTCCGCCCGCGCCGAGCTGAATCGTCGTCGCCTGACGCCGGTCGAGCTCGCGCCAGCGGTGCGCGCGGCGGCCGAGGCCAAAGCGCGCAGGGGCGGCGGGCGGATGAGCACGGGCGCCCTGTCGCTGGTGACCCGCCAGCTGGCCACGCTGGTCACGGTCTCGCCGGTCGAGGAGGCCCTGCGGACCCTGACGCTCCAGACCGAGAAGCCGGCGCTGAAAGCGATCCTGTCGAACGTGCACACCGGCGTGCTGGAGGGCTATCGCCTGTCCGACGCCATGGGGCGTGAGCCGAAGGCCTTTCCGCCGCTCTACCGCGCGATGGTGGCCGCGGGCGAGGGTTCGGGCGCGCTGTCGCCGATCCTGGAGCGGCTGGCCGAGCTTCTGGAGCGCCAGCAGATGATCCGGGGCAAGGTGATCACCGCGCTCGTCTATCCGGCGGTGCTGGCGATCGTGGCCCTGGGCGTCGTCGGCGTGCTGATGGCCTTCGTCGTTCCGCGGGTGGTCGAGCAGTTCGAGAGCATGGGCCAGCGCCTGCCCTTGCTCACCCGCATCGTCATCGCCCTGTCCGAGGGCCTGCGCGACTGGGGCTGGCTGCTGATCCTGCTGATGGCGCTCGGCGGCGTCGCCGCCGCCGTGGCGATGCGGAACCCGGACACGCGCCTGAAGGTCGACGGCTGGGTGCTGAAGGCCCCGGTTGTCGGCCGGCTGACGCGGGATCTTCACGCCGCGCGCATGGCCCGCACCCTGTCGATCATGCTGGCCTCGGGCCTGCCCATCCTGGAGGGCCTGACCATCACCGCGCGCACGGTCTCGAACACGGTGCTGAAGGCCTCGACCCACGCCATGGCCGAGGCGGTTCGAGAAGGGGGCGGTCTGTCCGCCGCCATGCGGCGCGCCGACGTCTTCCCGCCGATCCTCGTCTACATGACCGCCTCGGGCGAGAGCAGCGGCCGGCTGGAGACCATGCTGG
>JBKBUS010000230.1:0-3900 GCA_046290035.1 Brevundimonas sp. | reverse complement strand
GCCGACGCCGCCGCGGCGGAGGCGCGCGGGCTGTGGGCCGAGGTGCTGGCCAACGACGACGAGGCGGTCCGCAGCCAGACCTTCGGTCTATTCTTCGGCCTGCCCGGGCGCTGCGAGCACGCGGCCCGCCGGGTTCGGGAGAACATCACCACCCCGCCGGCCACGCTGGAAGACGCAGGGCTGGACGAGACCGGACGGCCGGTGGCGGATTGAGTCTTTTCCTCCCCCTCGCAGAGGGGGAGGATAGCTGCCAGATCACGCCGCCGCGTCCCGCGCCGGCGCCTTGGGGTCGTAGTTGAGGATCGGCGCCAGCCAGCGCTCGGCGATGGCGATGTCCCAGCCCTTGCGGGCGGCGTAGTCGGCGACCTGGTCGGCGTCGATCTTGCCCACGCCGAAGTAGTGGCTCTCCGGGTGGGCGAAGTAGAGGCCCGACACCGACGCCGGGGGCGTCATGGCGAAGCTTTCGGTCAGGGCCATCCCCGCATTGGCGCCCGCGTCCAGCAGGCGGAACAGGGTCGCCTTCTCCGTATGGTCCGGCTGGGCCGGATAGCCCGGGGCCGGGCGGATGCCGCGATACTTCTCCTCGATCAGCTCCTGCACGCTGAGCGCCTCGTCCGGCGCGTGGCCCCACAGGGTGGTGCGCACCTCCTTGTGCAGCCGCTCGGCGAAGGCTTCGGCCAGGCGGTCGGAGAGCGCCGTGGCCAGGATGGCGGAATAGTCGTCGCCGGCGGCGCGGAACTCCGCCGCCTTCTCCAGCTCGCCGTGGCCGGCGGTGACGGCGAAGGCGCCGATATGGTCGGGGCCGTCCTCGGACACGAAGTCCGACAGGCACAGGTTCGGCTTGCCCGAGGTCTTGGCGATCTGCTGGCGCAGGCCGTGGAAGCGCGCGAGCTCGGAACCGCGCGTCTCATCCGTCCAGACCACGATGTCGTCGCCGCGCGCGTTGGCGGGCCAGAAGCCGACCACGCCCTTCGCCGTGAACCAGCGCTCCTCCAGGATGCGGCCCAGCATGGCCCTCGCATCGCGATAGAGGTCGCGGGCGGCCTGACCCACGATCTCATCCTCCAGGATCTGCGGGAAACGGCCGATCAGCTGCCAGCTGGCGAAGAAGGGCGTCCAGTCGATGTGGTCGGCCAGATCCTTCAGGTCCCAGGCGTCGAAGGCGCGCACGCCGAGGAAGCTTGGGGCCGGGGCGGGGGTCGGATCGGCGGGGCGGAAGCGGTTGGCGCGGGCCTGGGCCAGGGTGGCGCGGGCCTTGGTCTCCTGACCCCGCGCATACTGCTCGCGGACGCGGACGTACTCGTCGCGGGTGGCGGCCATGTTCCGCTCCCGCTCGGTCGGCGACAGCAGGCCGGAGACCACGCCCACCGCGCGGCTGGCGTCGGTGACATAGGTGGTGGACCCTGACGGATAGGCCGGCGCGATCTTCACCGCGGTATGGGTCCGGCTGGTGGTCGCCCCGCCGATCAGCAGCGGGATGCGGAAGCCGCGCCGCTCCATCTCCGAGGCCACGAACACCATTTCATCGAGGCTCGGCGTGATCAGGCCCGAAAGGCCGATGATGTCGACCTTGTGCTTCTCCGCCTCGTCCAGGATGCGGTCGGCCGGAACCATGACGCCCAGGTCGACCACCTCGTAGTTGTTACACTGGAGCACGACGCCGACGATGTTCTTGCCGATGTCGTGGACGTCGCCCTTGACGGTCGCCATCAGGATCCGGCCCGCCTGCTCGCGCGGCTTTCCGGCCTTCTCGGCCTCCATGAAGGGCTCGAGATAGGCCACGGCCTGCTTCATCACCCGCGCGGACTTGACCACCTGAGGTAGGAACATTTTCCCTGCGCCGAACAGGTCGCCGACCACGTTCATGCCGTCCATCAGCGGGCCTTCGATGACGTGTAGCGGACGCTCGGCGGCGGCGCGCGCCTCCTCCGTGTCGGCCTCGATGAAGTCGGTGATGCCGTGCACCAGAGCGTGCTCGATCCTCTTGGCCACCGGCTGGTCGCGCCAGGCGAGGTCGACGACCCTGGCCTGACCCTTCTCGCCCTTGTAGCGGGGGGCCAGGTCCACCAGCCGCTCGGTGTTGGAGATATTGCCGCGCGGCGGGCGGTTCAGGATCACGTCCTCGACGGCGTCCCTCAGCTCCGGATCGATGTCGTCATAGACCGGCAGGTCGCCGGCGTTGACGATGCCCATGTCCATGCCGGCCCGGATGGCGTGGTACAGGAACACCGAGTGGATCGCCCGGCGCACCGGCTCGTTGCCGCGGAAGCTGAACGAGACGTTCGACACCCCGCCGGACACATGGGCGTGGGGCAGGGTGGCGCGGATCGTCCGCGTCGCCTCGATGAAGTCGACCGCGTAGTTGTCGTGTTCCTCGATCCCCGTCGCCACGGCGAAGATGTTGGGGTCGAAGATGATGTCCTCGGGCGGGAAGCCGATCTCGTCGACCAGCAGGCGGTAGGCGCGGGTGCAGATCTCGATCTTGCGCGCGGCGGTGTCGGCCTGGCCCTGCTCGTCGAAGGCCATGACCACCACGGCGGCCCCGTAGCGCAGGCACTTGATCGCCTGGTCGCGGAAGGCGGCCTCGCCTTCCTTCAGGCTGATCGAGTTCACGATCGGCTTGCCCTGCACGCACTTCAGGCCGGCCTCGATCACCTCCCACTTGGAGGAGTCGATCATGATCGGCACCCGGGCGATGTCCGGCTCGGCCGCGATCAGGTTCAGGAAGGTGACCATGGCCGCCTTCGAGTCGAGCAGGCCCTCGTCCATGTTGACGTCCAGAACCTGGGCGCCCGCCTCGACCTGCTGGCGCGCGATCGACAGCGCCTCGGGGTAGTTGCCCTCGACGATCAGCTTCCGGAATTTGGCCGAGCCGGTGACGTTGGTCCGCTCGCCGACGTTGATGAAGGTGGGTCTCACGCCCCCACCTCGAACGGCTCCAGCCCCGACAGCCGCAGGGCCGTCGGCCGTTGCGGGACGACCCGGGGCGGGACGCCGGCCACTTCTTCGGCCACATGCCGGATGTGCTCGGGCGTCGTGCCGCAGCAGCCGCCGACGATGTTGACCAGGCCCGACCTCGCCCACTCCTCAATGAAGTGAGCCGTCTCGTGCGGCTGCTCGTCGTACTGGCCCATGGCGTTGGGCAGGCCGGCGTTGGGGAAGGCGGCCACCAGCGTGTCGGCGATGCGGCTGAGCTCGGCGATGTAGGGGCGCATCAGGTCGGCCCCGAGCGCGCAGTTCAGGCCGATGGCGAACGGCTTCGCATGGCGCACCGAGTGCCAGAAGGCCTCGGCGGTCTGGCCCGACAGGGTGCGGCCCGAGCGGTCGGTGATGGTGCCGGAAATCCACAGGGGCAGGGGCTCGTAGCCCTCGTCCTGCAGGTCCAGGATCGCCTTGATCGCCGCCTTGGCGTTCAGGGTGTCGAAGATGGTCTCGACCAGGAAGATGTCGACGCCGCCCTCGTGGAGCGCCCGGGCCTGTTCCTTGTAGGCGTCATAGACCTGATCGAAGGTCACGGCGCGATAGCCGGGGTCGTTGACGTCCGGGCTGATCGACAGGGTGCGGTTGGTCGGGCCGATCGAGCCGGCGACGAAGCGGGGCTTTTCCGGCTCCTTCTGCGTCCAGCGGTCGGCGACCTCGCGGGCGATGCGCGCGCCCTCGAAGTTCAGGTCGTAGACGGCGGATTCCATGCCGTAATCCGCCTGTCCGATCGAGGTCGAGGAGAAGGTGTTCGTCTCCGAGATGTCGGCGCCTGAGGCGTAGTACTGGTCGTGCAGGTCGGCGATGACGTCCGGCCGCGTCAGGATCAGCAGGTCGTTGTTGCCCTTCTGCGGGTGGTTGTGCCCGGCGAAGCGCGCGCCGCGGAAATCCTCCTCCGACAGGTCCAGCCGCTGGATCATG
>JBKBUS010000004.1:0-20555 GCA_046290035.1 Brevundimonas sp. | reverse complement strand
GGCGGCATCGGGATCACCCCCTTCGCGAGCCAGCTCGACGAGCTGCGGCGGCGCGGCGAGGAGCGCGACGTCGTGATCGTCGTGATCCCGTCGGGCGAGGACGAGTCGCTCTACGCGGACGTGCTCGAGGCGTCGGGCGCGCGCGTCGTGACGCACGCCGGCGCCTTTCCCGACATCGGCTTCGCCGACTGGACCGACGCGGAGCCGGAGTATCTGCTCTACCCCGGCGACCAGATCGACGTGGCCACGCCCACGGCGCCGGAGCTGAACCGGCAGGTGACGCTGGGGCCCGACGGGCGCATCTCCCTGCCGCTGATCGGTCAGGTCATGGCGGCGGACCGCAGCCTGTCGGAACTGGAGGGGGCGCTGTCGAGCGCCTACGCCAGCCAACTGCGCCGGCCGGAGGTGGAGATCACCCTGCGTCAGGCGACGCCGCTGAAGGTCTGGGTGGACGGCGAGGTGCGCACTCCAGGGGTCTATGACATGCCCGGCGACATCGACGCCTATCAGGCGATCGTCCAGGCGGGGGGCTTCCTGCCCGGCGCGCGCCGGGACCAGGTGGCGCTGATCCGCCGGGGACCGGGCGGGGTGCGCATGATGCGGCCGATCGATCTTCGGCCCCGGCGCGGCGAGGTCGTGGCGCTGAGACGCTCGGACATCCTGTTCGTGCCGCGTACCACGCTGGCGGAGCTGGCGGTTTTCTTCAGCCAAATCCGCGACGCCCTGCCCATCGGGTTCAACTACACGATCAACGGGCAGTACCAGCAGTTCTGAGGGAGTAGGGGTTAGTGTGTAGGTCTTAGGGAAACTGCCCCTAAGCTCCAATGTCCGGCCCCGGGAACACCGTCATCCTCGGGCTCGACCCGAGGATCGGATGTGGGACAACTCGCTGCGTAAAGGCGGGGCGCGGAAGGTCCGGCGGGGCCTCGCCCAAGACCAAGCCGCCGATGGTCCGACCCTCGGGTCAAGCCCGAGGGTGGCGGCATGCCCCTAAGCCCTACCGCCTACTCACTACGACCTCGAGCGGCCTTCAGGCCGCGAGCCGCACCACGCCGTTGTCGATCCAGCGGCGCGCCGCGCGCTGGGCCTCGGCGATGTCGTCGCGATCCATCTCCTGGCTGATCTCACGGCGATAGACCCGCGCCTCGATCGAGCCTTTGAGGGCCGCCAGGTTGAAGATCATGTGCGCCGAGACCCGGTCCATCGGGCAGCCGCCCTGGCCGGTCGAATACATCAGGCCCAGCTTGAACAGGTCGTCGCCCGTCATGTCCGGGGTCGGCAGCGGCAGAGCGGTTTCCTCGGCCGGGATCGTCGTGTCTTGAGCCACCATCATGTGCCCTCCTGCGGCGTCGTTCTGACGCCCGTTGCACATGATCAAATACCGCCGCTCTTGCAGTGAGGTTAACAGCGGCGTTGACGAAAAATATTTTGAGTAAAGCGGTGGTGAATACTTCGAACAGCATTCACCACCGCGCAAGACTCATGACCGGCCCGTTTACCGGGCGCGCTGGCCGAACAGCACCTTCCGAGCGTCTTCGGCGGCCTTGCCGGAGGCGGCGAGGTTGGCGCGCAGCTCTTCGCCGAGCGCCCGCCCCTTCTGCACCGCCGGGCGGGCGCCGACCCGCTCATGCCAGGCCTTCAGGTGGGGGAACTCATGGAGGTTCTGGCCCTGATGCTCCGGCAGGATCCAGGGCCAGGCGGCCATGTCGGCGATCGAGTAGTCGCCGGCCAGGTGGTCGCGGTCGGCCAGGCGGCGGTTCATCACGCCGTACAGCCGGTGGGTCTCGTCGGTGTAGCGGCGCACGCCGTAGGCGATCTGGCGCTGGTCCTTGATCAGGGCCGGCGCGTACTGGCGGAAGTGGTGGGTCTGGCCGGCCATGGGCCCCAGGCCGCCGACCTGCCAGAACAGCCACTGGTCGATCTCGGCCTTCTCGCGCGGGGTCTGGGGATAGAAGCGCCCCGACTTCAGGCCCAGATACTGCAGGATGGCGCCGGACTCGAAGATCGACAGCGGCCTGCCGTCGTCGCCCTCGGGATCGACGATGGCCGGCATGCGGCCGTTGGGGCTGATCGCCTGGAACTCCGGCCTGAACTGCTCGCCCGCGCCGATGTTCACCGGCTTGAGCTCATAGGGCAGCCCCATCTCCTCCAGCGCGATGGAGATCTTCCAGCCGTTGGGCGTGGGCCAGTACCAGAGTTCGATCGGGGCGGGCATGGGCGGCTCCTTGAGGCGTCAGCTTCGCCGTCAGGTGGGCGACGGAATCCGGTCCCGCAACCGTTCAGGCCACGTTCAGGCGCGCTCGCTACCCTGCCCTTCAGTATGCGTGTAAGGAACACCGCCATGAAGACGATCCGTTCCGCCGGACTTCTGGCGCTCGCCCTCGCCACGGCCGCTGTCCCAGCGGCCGCCGAGGCGCAGGAGCGGCGCGAGTGGCGCGAGCAGCGCCCGGAACAGCGGCGTGAGGCCAATCGGCCTGAGAACCGCGAATGGCGCGAGGAACGGCGCGAGACCCGCCGGGACAACCGCCAGGAAAACCGCGAGTGGCGCCAGGAGCGGCGCGAAGAGCGGCGCGAGCCCGAGGCCTGAACGGCCGCGGCAGTCGTTCAGACTGGGTTCATCCCGCGCCCGTCACCGTCCGACCGATCGCCAGGTGGGGCCCGGCAGGACGAAAACGACATGAAGCATTGGCTGATGATGGCTGCGGCGACGGGCGCCTTCGCCCTGCCCGCCGCCGCCGCGGCGCCGGCCCTGGCCCAGGACGGCGACCGGGCCGAACGACGCGAACAGCGCCAGGAGCGGCGCGAGCAGCGCCAGGAGCGGCGCGAAGCTCGACCAGACCGCCCCGAACGCCAGGAGTTCCGCCAGGAACGCCGGGAGGAGCGGCGCGAGGCGCGGGCGAACGACGGCGGCCGTCCCGAGTTCCGGCAGGAGCGCCGCGAGGATCGGCGGGAGTTCCGTCAGGAACGTCGCGAAGACCGGCGGGACTTCCGCCAGGACCGGCGCGAGGATCGCCGCGAGTTTCGCCAGGACCCGACCCCTGACCGCCCGGAGTTCCGCCAGGAGCGCCGCGAGGACCGGCGTGAGTTCCGCCAGGACCGGCGCGAGGATCGTCAGGACTTCCGGCAGGATCGCCGCGAAGACCGGCGCGAGTTCCGCCAGGATCGGCGCGAAGATCGCTGGGACCGGCGCGAGGATCGCCGCGAGTTCCGGCAGGATCGCCGTGAGGACCGGCGCGAGTACCGCCGCGACCGGCGCGACTATCGCGAGTTCCAGCGCAGCTGGAACCGGGACCGCTGGCGCTCGGACTGGGGCCGCCGTCACCATCGCGACTGGTGGCGCTCGCACACCTGGTTCCGAAACTACTCGGGCCTGCGCGTCGGCTTCTATTTCGCCCCGGGCTACGGCTATTATCAGGTGCCGCGCAACTACTGGGGCGTGCGTTGGTCGCCGGGCGACTATCTGCCTTCGATCTTCTGGCGCTATCGGCTCGGCGACTGGGGCTATTACGGACTGCCCTACCCGCCGCCGGGCACGCGGTGGGTCTATGTCGACAACCACGTCTATCTGATCGACGAGTACGACGGCTACATCCTGGACGTCGTCTGGGACGTCTGGCGCTGGTGAGGCCGGGGGTTCCGCTGGAGGCGTGAACGCGGGGCGGTCCGGAGACGGGCCGCCCCGTCGTCTTTCGCGCATGGGGTGTGCTAGAGAACGCGCGACTCGTGTCGGAAGGACGCCTTCGTGCAGGATCTCGCCGCCATCGCCATGCTGACGCTCGGGCTCGTCGCCCTGGGCGGCTATCTGCTGGGCTCGATCCCGTTCGGGGTGCTGCTGACGCGCGCGGCGGGCGCGGGCGACGTGCGCCGGATCGGCTCAGGCAACATCGGCGCGACCAATGTGCTGAGGACCGGCCGCAATGACCTGGCCCTGGCCACCCTGGTGCTCGACGCCGGCAAGGGCGCGGCGGCGCTGCTGATCACGCGGGCCCTGTTCGACAACGAAGCCGCCGCCGCCGTCGCGGGCGGCGCCGCCTTCCTGGGCCACCTGTTTCCCGTGTGGCTGGGCTTCAAGGGCGGCAAGGGGGTGGCGACCTTCTTCGGCCTGCTGCTGGCGGCGGCCTGGCCGCTGGGGCTGATCGCGGGGGCGACCTGGATCGCGACGGTGGCGGTCACGCGCATCTCCTCGACCGGAGCGCTGGCGGCGGCGCTGCTGACGCCGGTCTACGGGGCGTGGCTGCTGCCCGCGCTGGGCGTCGAGATCCCGGCGTCGATCCTCGCGCTCTCCGGGTTCACTGGCCTGCTGATCTATATCCGCCACCACGAGAACATCGGCCGTCTGCTCAAGGGCGCCGAGCCGCGCATCGGGGCGAAGAAGGCGTGAGCCTCTCGCCGCCGGAGCGCGTCGCGCGGCTCCGGCTGGCGCGGACCGACCGGGTCGGCCCGGTGGCGTTCCGGGACCTGATCGGCCGGTTCGGAAGCGCGACGACGGCCCTGGACGCCCTGCCCGCCCTGGCGCGCCGCGCGGGCTCGGAGCTGAGCCCGCCGCCGGAGGCCGAGATCGCGGCCGAGCTGGCGCGCGGCGAGCGTATCGGCGCCACCCTGATCGTGCTGGGCGATCCGGACTATCCGCCGCTTCTGGCCGTCCTGGACGCGCCGCCGCCGGTGCTGTGGGGGCGCGGCCGGGTGGAGCTTCTGGCCCGCGCCGAAGCCATCGGCGTCGTCGGCGCCCGCATCGCCTCCGCCGGCGGTCAGCGGATCGCGCGCGGCCTGGCCCAGAGCCTGGGCGAAGCCGGCTTTCTGGTCGTCTCGGGCATGGCGCGCGGCATCGACGCCGCGGCGCACGAGGGCGCGCTGTCGACCGGCACGGTCGCGGTGCTGGGCGGCGGGGTCGATGACATCTATCCCGCCGAGAACGCGGGGCTTTACGAGCGGCTGGTCGCCGAGGGGCTGGTCCTGTCGGAGAGCCCCGCGGGCGCGCGGGCCCAGGCGCGGGACTTTCCGCGCCGCAACCGCATCATCGCGGGCCTGTCGAGGGGCGTCGTGGTGGTCGAGGCCGAACTGCGCTCGGGCTCTCTGATCACCGCCCGGCTGGCCAACGAGCAGGGACGCGAGGTGTTCGCCGTGCCCGGCTCGCCGCTGGACCCGCGCGCGCGCGGGGTCAACGACCTGCTGCGCCAGGGCGCGCACATCTGCGAGGGCGTGGAGGACATCCTGAACGGGCTTCAGGGCCTGAGGACGTTGGCAGAGCCGCCGTCGGCCTATGTCCCGGCCCCCGACGGGGAGCCGGACGCGGCGCTGCTGGAACAGGTCGCGGCCCTGCTGTCCCCCACGCCGACGCCGCGCGACGAGATCGCCCGGGCGCTGGACCTGCCGATCGGTCTGGTGTCCGCCGCGCTTCTGGAGCTCAGCCTCGCCGGCCGCGCGGAGTTGCTGCCCGGCGGCCTGGTGAGCGGCTAGCCCCCCTCCTCCGTCGCCCTCGGGCTCGACCCGAGGGCCGGATGGTCGGCCGCACGTCCAACAGGGATGACGCGCCGCCGCGTCCGCGCGTCGCCGCGTCCGCGCGTCGCCTTCAGACAAGACGCGGCCCCACGTCCGATCCTCGGGTCAAGCCCGAGGATGGCGGGGAACTGAGGGCTAGCCCCCCAGCACCATCATCCAAGCCATCAGCACGGCCGACGCCGCCATCAGCCCCGCCGCCGCCAGCGCGTTCAGCGACCGGGCGGGCGGCTCGGGTTCCGCCAATAGGCTCCGGGCGCGGGCGATGTGGTCCGAGACGTCGAGGCGGGCTCTCATACCGCCAAGCTGGCCCGGCGCCGCTTAAGGAAGTGCTGATCGCCGCATCCGCTTGGCGCGGGCCTGCGAGCCGCCTACAAGCGCGGCCATGATCCTGGTCGTCGATAACTACGACAGCTTCACCTACAACCTCGTCCACTACCTCGCGGAGCTGGGCGCGACGACGCGCGTCATCCGGAACGACGACCTGACGGCGGCCGAGGCGCTGGCGCTGAAGCCCGAGGCGATCCTCTTGTCACCCGGCCCCTGCACGCCGAACGAGGCGGGCATCTGTCTGGATCTGATCCGCGACGCGCCCGACGACCTGCCGATCCTGGGCGTCTGCCTGGGCCATCAGGCGATCGGTCAGGCGTTCGGCGGCGAGGTGGTTCGCGCCAAGACCCTGATGCACGGCAAGACCTCGCCGATGCACCACGAGGGGATGAGCCTGTTCAAGGGCCTGCCCAGCCCCTTCACGGCCACGCGGTACCACAGCCTGGCGGTGCGGCGCGAAACCCTGCCGAACACGCTGAAGGTCACGGCCTGGACCGAGGACGGCGAGATCATGGGCTTCATGCACCACGAGCGACCGATCCACGGCGTGCAGTTCCACCCGGAATCCATCGCGACCGAGCATGGCCACGAGATGCTGGCCAACTTCCTGGACATCGCCGGGGTCAGCCGCCTGAAGGCGGCCTGAGCGTCCCCGTGTCCGACGCCCTGAAGCCCATACTGGCGCGGCTGGCCGAGGGCCGCAGTCTCGAGGCCGAACAGGCCCGCGCCTTCGCCGCCGCCTGCCTGGCGGGCGAGGCCACGCCGGGCCAGGTCGGGGCGGCCGTCGCCGCCATGCGGGTGCGCGGCGAGACGGTGGAGGAGATCGCGGCCTTCGCCGGGGCCATGCGCGCCGCCGCCAGCCGCATCCAGCCGCCGTTCGAGGTGATCGACACCTGCGGCACCGGCGGCGACGGGGCCCACACCTTCAACATCTCCACCGCCGCCGCGATCGTGGCGGCGGGCGCGGGCGCCAAGGTGGCCAAGCACGGCAACCGGGCGCTGAGCTCCAAATCCGGATCGTCGGACGTGCTGGCCGCGCTGGGGGTCAACCTGCAGGCGACGCCGGAGCAGGAGATGGCCGCGCTGACCGAAGCCGGGATCACCTTCCTGTTCGCGCCGTCGCACCACGGGGCGATGCGGCATGTGACGCCGATCCGGGCGGAGCTGGGGTTTCGGACCGTGTTCAACCTGCTCGGCCCGCTGACCAATCCGGCGGGGGCGACGCGCCAGCTGATGGGAGTCTATGACCCGCGCCTGCTCGAACCCCTGGCGGAGGTGCTGGGGCGGCTGGGGGCGAAGCGCGCCTGGGTGGTGCATGGCCAGGGGCTGGACGAGCTGACCACCACGGGGCCGAGCGAGGTGGCGGCGTGGGAGGACGGCGAAGTCCGCCGCTTCACCCTGACGCCCGAGGCCCTGGGCCTTGAGCCCGCCAGGGTCGAGGACCTGCGCGGCGGCGACGCGGAAGTGAACGCGGACGCCCTGCGGCGGCTGCTGGGTGGAGAGCCCGGCCCCTATCGCGACATCGTCCTGATGACCGCCGCCGCGGCCCTGACCGTCGCCGATCTGGCGGCCGATGCGGTGGAGGGGGTGCGGATGGCCGCCGCCGCCATCGACGACGGCCGCGCCGCCCGCGCGCTGGACGGGCTGGTCTCCGCCAGCCACCGCACCTTCGAGGCGCCCGAGGCATGACCGACGTTCTGGCCAACATCGCCGCCTACAAGCTCAAGGACGTGGCGGCGCGGAAGGCCGCGACGTCTCAAGCCGAGATCGAGGCGCGCGCCAGGGCGGCCGACGCCCCGCGCGGCTTTCGCCGGGCGCTGGTCGAGCACGCCGCGCCCGGCCGTCCGGCCCTGATCGCCGAGATCAAGAAGGCCAGCCCGTCGAAGGGCCTGATTCGCCCCGACTTCGACCCGCCCGCGCTGGCGCGGGCCTACGAGGCCGGGGGCGCCGCCTGTCTGTCGGTGCTGACCGACGGGCCCAGCTTCATGGGCGACGACGCCTATCTGGGTCAGGCGCGCGCGGCGACCGCCCTGCCCTGTCTGCGCAAGGACTTCCTGGTCGACCCCTGGCAGGTGGCCGAGAGCCGGGCGCTGGGCGCCGACTGCATCCTGATCATCCTGGCCATGATCGACGACGCGCTGGCGGGCGAGGTGCTCAGCGAGGCCCGCCGATTCGGCATGGACGCCCTGATCGAGACCCACGACGAATCGGAGATGGCGCGCGCCGTCGCCCTGGGCGGCGATCTGGTCGGGGTGAACAACCGGTCGCTGCGGACCTTCGAGGTCGATCTGGCCACGACCGGACGGCTGGCGGCGATGGCGCCCGCCGACGCCCTGCTGGTGGCCGAGAGCGGGATCTTCACGCCGGAGGACGTGACCGAGGTGGCGCGGACCGGGGCGAGCGCGATCCTGGTGGGCGAGAGCCTGATGCGTCAGGACGACGTGACGGCGGCGACGCGGACCCTGTTGTCGTTAGGTTGACATTAAGGAAGAACACTTACAGAACATCCACAGCGGTTCACGCCTTGTTCTGGAAGGTTTTCGCCCGATGCTCACGAAGAAGCAGCACGAGCTCCTGATGTTCATTCACGAACGCATCAAGGAGACGGGCGTGTCGCCGTCCTTCGACGAGATGAAGGAGGCGCTGGATCTGGCGTCCAAGTCGGGCATCCACCGGCTGATCACGGCGCTGGAGGAGCGGGGCTTCATCCGCCGGCTGGCGCATCGGGCCCGCGCCCTGGAGGTGCTGAAGCTGCCGGATCAGGCGACGGCGGGCGCGCCGCGCGGGGTCGCGGGCTTCCGGCCCGACGTGATCCAGGGCGGCCGCGTCGCCGCCGCCTCGGTCGAGGCCGCCAACGACGTGCGCGACCTGCCGCTGCTGGGCAAGATCGCCGCCGGCACCCCCATCGCGGCCATCCAGCATGAGCGCGACCGCCTGCCGGTGCCCGAGGCCATGCTGGGCGCGGGCGAGCACTATGTGCTCGAGATCGAGGGCGATTCGATGATCGAGGCCGGCATCCTCGACGGCGACCTGGTTGTCATCAAGAAGGCGGACACGGCGTCCTCGGGCGAGATCGTCGTCGCCCTGGTCGAGGGCGAGGAGGCGACGCTGAAGCGCCTGCGCAAGAAGGGCCAGTCGATCGCGCTGGAGCCCGCCAACCGCGCCTATGAGACCCGCATCTTCGGCCCGGACCAGGTCGAGGTGCAGGGCAAGCTCGTCGGGCTGATCCGCCGGTATCACTGACGAATCCGCCATACCCCGGCTCGACCCGAGCTCAAGGAAAGGCGCTCCGAATCCGCCGTCAATCTGTCCGTCATCCTCGGGCTTGACCCGAGGATCGGAGGTTTGGCCGCACTCTGTCGCAAGTCGTGGCGCCGAGAGGACGGCGCGACCCGGCTGACGACGTGCGACGGATGATCCGACCCTCGGGTCGAGCCCGAGGGTGACGGGGCTAGCCGCCGAAGCGGCTCCAGGGGCGGTCGCCGCGCACGTCGCGGGCCCAGATCGCGCGCCAGCCGTCGTCGCGCCGCCACAGCTCGACCGAGCCGTTCGCGGCGAAGTCCGCGCCGTCCAGCACCAGCCGGCTCGCGCACTCGGGGGGCAGGGTCGGGAGCTCGGCCCTTACCGACACCACCTCCGCCGAGGCGCACAGCGCCGCGACCCGCGCCGGCGTCGGCGCCCGGCGGCCCCAGGAGACCGCCAGCGGACCGCCCGCCACCGGCAGGCAGCGGGTGCGATCACATGACCTGGCCTCTGGCGCGCGGGGCTCGGCGACGAGGCCGCGCCTGCGGCTCCAGACGTCCACCGCGAAGGCGTCCGCCGTCCCGCGCGCCACCTCCGCCGTCCCGCCCCGCACGATCGCCGCATTGGCCCCGCCGTCGCCGATCCAGAGGTCCGGCGGCTCCATCCGGGGCCACAGCAGCACCGCGCAGGCGAACGGCAGCCCCGCCCATCGCAGCGGGCCCCGCCACAGGCACAGGAACAGCACGCCCAGAAACGCGATGGGCAGGGCGGCGGTCGGGGCGCTGGGGATGGTCACCACCGCGCCGGGCAGGCCCGCGATCCAGCCGCCGACCGCCAGCATGGCGCTGATCCCCTGCCCCGCCGCCCAAAGGAACGGCGCCCCCAGGCCCAACGGCTCGAACACCGCGCCCAAGGCCAGCATCGGCATGATGAGGAAGTCCGACAGCGGTGCCACGATCAGGTTGGCCAGCAGCCCGAACATGGCCGTCCGGTTGAAATGCTGCATGGCGAAGGGGCCGGTCGCGGCGCCGGCCACGAGACTGGCCAGGATGGCGATGGACAGCCAGGCGCCCGCACGCTGGAGCACGACGATCACCAGCGGCGCGGAGATCTCCCTGGGCTGGCGCGGCCAGGCCTCGGCGAGCGCCACCAGCGCGGCGGTGGCGGCGAACGACATCTGAAAGCCCGGCGTGACGATGGCCTCGGGCTGCAGGATCAGCACGGCGACGGCGGCGACCGCCAGGGCGTGCATGCTGATCGCCTGTCGGTTCGCCAGGATGGCGATGAAGGCGATCGAGGCGGTGATCGCCGCCCGCTCGGCCGGCGGCGGCGCGCCGGAGATGACCAGATAGGTCCCGACCGCGATCAGACCGACGAGGGCGGCGGCCTTCTTGCCGTTGATCCGAAGCGCCAGCCACGGCCAGGCGGCGATCACCAGCCGCGCCAGAAAGAAGCTGAACCCGCCGACCACCGCCATGTGCAGGCCGGAGATCGACAGGATGTGCGCCAGCCCCGAAGCGCGCATGGCCTCGACCTGCTCCGGATCCAGCCACGCCTCCTGCCCCGTCACCATGGCGGCCGCGACGCCGCCCGAGGGCTGGCCGACGCGCTCCACGATGCGGCGGGCCAGATCGTGGCGCACGCCGTTGATCCCCATGGCCAGCCGCAGCCGCCAGGGCGGCGGGTCCGCCTGGATCTCGCGCGGGGCCGACAGGCCGAATGCGACCCCGCCCAGGCTTTGGAACCAGGCGACGCGGCCGAAGTCGTAGGCGCCGGGGCTGGCCGGGCTGGGCGGCGGGTTCAGCAGGGCCAGCATGCCGACCGCCTGACCCGGCGCCGGCGGCGCGCCCCGCACTGTGGCGCGCACCCGGACCGGCGTCGCCTCCGGGGCCAGGCCGTCGATGCGGACCGGGGCCAGCACCACCCGCGCCGCGCCGCTGGCCCCCGGACTGTCGACGTCGACGACCCAGCCCTCGATCCAGACCGGCTCGCCCATCGCCGGGGCGACCGGCGCGGCGACCCGGTCGCTGCGCGCCTTGGCGAGCGCCAGACCGCCCGCGAAGGCGGCGATCATGAGGACCGCCAGCGTCACGATCCTGGCCGCCGCCAACCGGCGCGCGAGGAGCCAACCGACGAAGGCCAATCCGGCCACAAGGTGCAGTGGCCACGCCGGCGGCTCGGTCGGCAGGGCGAAATAGGTCGCCGCGCCGCCGCCCAGCGCGACGGGGGTCCACAAGCGCCAGCGATCCGCCTGCCGCTCCACCTGGGCGGCCAGCCAGGTCCGGGCGCGCGCCGCGAGGCTGGCCCGGGGCGCGTCCGGCGCTATAAGGGCCGCCCGGGCCGCCAGAGGCCCGTCCAGCCTGGACGCCATGACCTCCTCTCCCGCCCCCGTCGTCACCCGCTTCGCCCCCTCGCCCACCGGCTATCTGCACATAGGCGGGGCAAGAACGGCGCTTTTCAACTGGCTTTACGCCCGGCGGCACAACGGCAGGTTCCTGATCCGGGTGGAGGACACCGACCGCGAGCGCTCGACCGAGGCGGCGGTGAAGGCGATCTTCGACGGGCTGGACTGGCTGGGCCTGACCGCCGACGAGCCGCCGGTGTTCCAGTTCAGCCGCGCCGACCGCCACCGCGAGGTGGTGGACGAGCTGCTGGCCCGGGGGGCGGCCTATCGCGACTTCCTGACGGCGGAGGAGACCGGGGCCCTGCGCGATGCGGCGAAGGCCGAAGGCCGGCCGTTCGAGTCGCCGTGGCGCGACCGCGAGCCGACGCCCGAGGACCTGTCCAAGCCGTTCACCGTACGCTTCCGCCGTCCGATGGACGCGCCGGTGGTGGTCGAGGACGCGGTGCAGGGCCAGGTGCGCTGGGAGAGCTCGGCGCTGGACGATCTGGTGCTGCTGCGCTCGGACGGCGCGCCCACCTACAACCTCGCCGTGGTGGTGGATGATCACGACATGGGGGTGACCCATGTGATCCGCGGCGACGATCACCTGAACAACGCTGCGCGCCAGTCGCTGATCTACGACGCGCTGGGCTGGCCGCGTCCGGTGTTCGCCCACATCTCGCTGATCCACGGACCGGACGGGGCCAAGCTTTCCAAGCGGCATGGGGCGCAGGCCGTGCACGAATACGCCGAGATGGGCTATCTGCCCGAGGCCATGCGCAACTACCTGGCCCGGCTGGGCTGGTCGCACGGGGACGCCGAGCTGTTCAGCGACGAAGAGGCGATCGCCTGGTTCGACCTGGACGGGGTGGGCAAGGCGCCGGCGCGGCTGGACTTCGACAAGCTGGCCTATGTAAACGCCCACTGGCTGCGCCAGGCGGACGACGCGCGTCTGGTCGCCCTGACCGCTGAAGCCTTGGTTCGTCGCGGCGAGGCGGCCGACCTCGCGCGCCTGGCCGCCGCCGTCCCGCAGGTGAAGGACCGGGCGAAGACCGTGCTCGACCTGGCGGACCAGACCGCCTTCGCCCGCGCCGAGCGGCCGCTGGCGCTCGACGACAAGGCGCGCGGCCTGATCGCCGGCGAGGCCCGCGACCGGCTGTCGCGCCTCAGGGACCGCCTCGCCGGTCAGGCCGACTGGACCGCGCCGGCGCTTGAGGCGGCGCTCAAGGCCTTCGTCGAGGCCGAGGGCGTGGGCTTCGGCAAGGTGGGGCCCTTGGCGCGCGCGGCGCTCACCGCCGGCCTCGCCGCGCCGGATCTTGGCAAGACCCTGGCGGCATTGGGGCGCGAAGAGTCGCTCGGGCGCTTGGATGACGCGCTGCAACAGACTAAGTGAACGCCACCAACGATGAGTGAGCGGCGTTAAGTCGTCGCCCGACGTACCCGGAACCTCAGGGGGCCAGATGACCGACCAGACCAAAGCCGCCGGCTCGGCGACGCTCAACTACGCCGGCAAGACCGTCGATCTTCCCGTTCTGTCGGGCACGACCGGGCCGGACGTGATCGACATCCGGAAGCTGTACGGCGCGACCGAGGCCTTCACCTATGACCCGGGCTTCACCTCGACGGCGGCCTGCGAGTCCGGCCTGACCTTCATCGACGGCGACAAGGGCACGCTGCTGCACCGGGGCTATCCGATCGATCAGCTGGCCAAGCACTCGAACTTCGTCGAGGTGTGCCACCTGCTGCTGCACGGCGAGCTGCCGACCGCGTCCGAGTACGAGGCGTTCGAGCGCAGCATCACCATGCACACGATGCTGCACTCCCAGTTCGACCGCTTCTTCGAGGGCTTCCGCCGCGACGCTCACCCGATGGCGATCATGGTCGGGACGGTCGGGGCGCTGTCGGCCTTCTACCACGACAGCCTGGACATCCATGATCCGGTCCAGCGCAACATCTCGGCCATCCGCCTGATCGCCAAGATGCCGACGATCGCCGCGCGCGCGTTCAAATATTCGGTCGGCCAGCCGTTCATCCACCCGAAGAACGACCTGAACTACGCCGAGAACTTCCTTCGCATGTGCTTCGCCGTCCCGGCGGAGGAGTACGAGGTGAACCCGGTCCTGGCCCGCGCCATGGACCGCATCTTCATCCTGCACGCGGACCACGAGCAGAACGCCTCGACCTCGACGGTGCGCCTGGCCGGATCGTCGGGCGCCAACCCCTTCGCCTGTATCGCCGCCGGCATCGCCTGCCTGTGGGGCCCCTCGCACGGGGGCGCCAACGAGGAGGCGCTGAACATGCTGAAGGAGATCGGCACGCCCGAGAAGATCCCGGAGTTCATCGCCGGGGTGAAGGACAAGCGCTACAAGCTCATGGGCTTCGGCCACCGGGTCTACAAGAACTACGACCCGCGCGCGAAGGTGATGCAGGAGAGCGCCAACGAGGTGCTGGCCGCCGTCGGCGACCCGAACGATCCGCTGTTCCAGGTCGCCAAGGAGCTGGAGCAGGTCGCGCTGAACGACGAGTATTTCATCGAGCGCAAGCTGTATCCGAACGTGGACTTCTATTCCGGCATCACCCTGTCGGCGATGGGCTTCCCGACCACCATGTTCACCGTGCTGTTCGCGCTGGCCCGCACCGTCGGCTGGATCGCCCAGTGGCAGGAAATGATGGCCGACCCGTCCCAGAAGATCGGCCGCCCGCGCCAGCTCTACACGGGCCCGACCGAGCGCGACTACGTGCCGATCAGCCAGCGCGGCTAAGGCTCGCTCATCTGAGAAAAGACAACGCCGAGGCCGACGCCTCGGCGTTTTCGCATCGGCCCCCAGCGGACCTGACGAAGGTCTGTAAGGGGTGGAAAGCCGATATCCGATCCCTCATTGTCCCGGTCGCAACAAGAGGGCTTACGGCATGAAACGTAACTTTGAGTTCGACTTCGTCACCGTCGTTAAGTGGGGAGAAGACGTCCTCGACTTGCACAATGACTACGACCTGAAAAGCTTTGGCACCGCTTTAGATGGAACGGAAGCAAGGCTCAGCTTCGCGCGGAATGAGCACGCATTCGCCGCTGCCCGGTTGCCGGAAAAGGTCACCCTCGACTGCAAAGGCAACGTGAAGGTGGCATTCAATGATCTGACAGCGCTCGTCGCACCGGCCAACGACGAGGGGATCGAGATCGCGTATTTCCACGACGGGTGTGATTGGCTGTCATTCTTGAGCGAGGATCTGGCTCGCCTTAGCGAGCCGCTCGGCTTGGATGTCCGGTTTATAAACGGTCTGGTGGTGCGCATCTATTGCGACGAAGCGACCCTCACCGCTGTTTGACGGACTAAGTCCGCAATGGGTCGGAAAGAGACTTCCCGTCAGGAGCCGGAACCCGCCGCCAGAACGTCCAGCACTGCCCCCGCCGCGATCTCCGACGCGTCGCGCCCCACGCCACGCAGATCGCCGAAACGAAAAACGCCGGGGGATCGCCCCGGCGTTTCCATCTGCGCGAACCTTGATCAGGTTCAGGCGGCTTCGACGGTCAGCTTGCCGGCCGATTCCTTGCCGGTGCGGCGGTCGCGCTCCAGCTCGTAGCCGACGCGCTGGTTCTCGTTCAGCGTGCGCAGGCCGGCGGCCTCCAGAGCGGTGATGTGAACGAACACGTCCTTGCCGCCGTCTTCCGGCTGGATGAAGCCGTAGCCCTTGGTCGAGTTGAACCACTTTACGATGCCAGTCGCCATTTCAGGTCTCCACATGGCGTTCGCCGCCAGGAAGAGCCCTGGGCGACGTGTCGGGTCTGAATGGATCGGCCGGAAAACTCGTGCGTGCGCAGAGAGAACAGGGGCGTGACGCACAGAGATCGACGGAGGCTCTATAGGCGCAAAGGCCCGTCGGCGCAAATCGGCCTCAGGCGGCGGGGACGGCCGCGCCCCGGTCACGCAGCACGTCGAGCACCGCCTCCGCCGCCAGGGCGGAGGGATCGGCACCGCCCCGGCCCATCAGGCTGAGGGCCTCGGTCTGGCGGGCCGCCTGTTCGCGCGCCGCCGCCGGATCGTCCAGCAGGCGGCCAACGGCCGTGGCCAGGGCGTCGGGCGTGGCCTCGTCCTGGATGAACTCCGGGGCGATGCGATCGTCGGCGGCGATGTTGAACAGGGTCACGTGCTTCGCCGTCACGAACCGCTTCATGAGGGCGTAGCTGAGCGGATCGATCCGATAGGCGATGACCATCGGCGCGCCGGCCAGCGCCAGCTCGGTCGAGACGGTGCCGGAGGTCGCCAACGCCGCGTCCGCCGCCTTCATGGCCGCGTGCTTGCGATCCTCGCCGACCAGATGCGCGCGGAAGGGCCAGGCGGCGATGCGACCGCGCACGTCCTCGGCGACGGGGCCGGCGGCGACGACCACGACCTGAAGCGCCGGCCGCTCGGCCTTCAGCCGCGCCACCGCCTGTTCATAGACGGGCGTCATGCGCGCGATCTCGCTGGGGCGGCTGCCCGGCAGGACAAGCAGCAGCGGGGCTTCGGGCGCGATCGCCAGCTCGGCCCGCAGCCGCGCCGGATCGGCGTCGCCCATGTCGAGGTGCAGCGCCTGGGAGCCGACGACGGTGGTCTTCAGCCCCTCGCGCTCGAACCAAGGGGCGTCGAAGGCGTAGAGGGCGAGCAGGTGGTCGACCGCGCCCGCCAGCGTCTTCGCCCGGCCCGGCCGGGAGGCCCAGACCTGCGGCCCCACGTACTTGATCAGGGGCGTGTCCGGCGCGGCGGCGCGGATCGCCTTCGCCACCCGGATGGTGAAGCCCCAGCTGTCGATCAGGACGACCGCGTCGGGCCGTTCGCGGGCCGCCAGCGCCGCCGTCTCCGCCACCCGCCGCTTGACCCGGCCATAGGCCTTCAGCCCCTCGATCCAGCCCAGGATCGACAGTTCGGCGATGTCGAAGGGGCTGGCGACGCCTTCCGCCGCCATGCGCGGCCCGCCGACGCCGACGAAGCGCACCCGATCGCGCAGCCGCGTCTTCAGCGCCTTGGCCAGCCCGGCGCCGAGCGCGTCGCCCGACGCCTCGGCGGCGACCAGCATGATCGTCAGCGGTCGGGTCATGGGGGCGTCTCCCCCCACACGAACAGGCCCAGCCGGTCCGCCGCCTCCACGATGGCGTCGCGGTCGATCAGGATGAGGCGTCCCGCCACCCCGCCGACGCCCGCCAGGCCGGCGGCCGCCGCCAGCTCCACCGTGCGGGGGCCCATGACCGGCATGTCCACGCGCAGGTCCTGGATCGGCTTGGGCGCCTTGCCGAGCGCGCCCTTGCGGGCGTCTTGCGAACCGCGCAGGTCGGCGGGCAGGCCGGCGGTTCGGGTCAGCATGGCGTCGGTGCCCTCCTGGGCCTCCACCGCCAGCACCAGGCCGTCGACCACCACCGCGCCCTGGCCGATATCCAGCTCCCCCGCCTTTTCCGCCACATGCAGCGCCTTCTTCAGGTCCGCCAGCTGATCCGCCGTCGGGCTGACCCGGCCCAGCGGGCCCGCCGGCAGCATCTCGCCGCCCAGGATGTCGTCGGCGCCCTCGATGGCGTAGCCCTCGCCCTCGAAGATCGAGAGGATCTTCCTGAGCAGGGCGTCGTCGCCCTTGGTCGCCGCCGCCACGATGCCGGGCAGCAGGGTGGCCCCCTTGAAGTCCGGCTTCAGGCTCTTGAAGTCGGGACGGGACACATTGCCGGCGAAGCAGACGGCGCCGCACCGCTCGCGCTTGAGAGCCGACAGGATGCCCCCGATCTCGGCCATGCCCAGGTCGGCCCCGGCGTATCGGATCAGATGCGGATCGGCGAAGCCGGCGAGGCGGATCACGAAGACCTCGCGCCCCTCTTCCTCGCAGCGGGCGGCCACCTTCAGCGGCAGGTCGCCGCCCCCGGCGATCAGGCCGAGCTTCGAGGGGTGCGCGCTCATTCGCCGGGCAGGCCCAGCGGGCGGCGGGCGTCCTCGCGGCTGAAGGCGATGATCTCGCCGATCTCGGGCAGATCGGCGTAGGTCTCGGCCGCGCGGTCGACCCGGTCGGTGAACACGCCCTCTCCCTCGAACAGGTCGCGATAGGCGGCCAGCAGCCGGCGGATCGCGTCCTTGCCGTATCCCTTGCGCTTCAGGCCCACGAGGTTCAGCCCGTGCAGACGCGCGTGGTTGCCCCAGGCCGAGCCGTAGGGGATCACGTCCCGCGTAACCGCCGCCAGACCGCCGACGATCGCCCCCTGCCCCACCCGGCCGTTCTGGTGCACGGCGCAGAGCCCGCCCAGGAACACCTTGTCCCCCACCCGGGCGTGGCCGCCGAGGGTGGCGTTGTTGGCCATGACGACGTTGTCGCCGACCACGGCGTCATGGCCGACGTGGGCCCCGGTCATGAACAGGCCGTTCGAGCCCACCCGCGTGACGCCAGCGCCCTGGGGCGTGCCGCGGTTGAAGGTCGAATGCTCGCGGATGACGTTGTTAGAGCCGATCTCGAGCCGGACCGGCTCGCCCCTGTAGCCGTTGTGCTGAGGGTCGCCGCCGATCACGGCGAAGGGGTGGATGACGGTGTTCTCGCCGATGCGGGTGTCCTGCTGAACCACCACATGGCTGACCAGTCGCACGCCGGAGGACAGGGTCACGCCGGGCCCCACGACGCACCAGGGGCCGACCTCGACGTCAGGGGCCAGCTCGGCCTTCAGATCGACCTGGGCGGTCGCGTGGATCGGCATGGTCAGCTCACCGGCTGGTCGACGGTGACCGCCATGGCCATGAACTCGGCCTCGGCCGCCAGCTTGCCGTCGATGAAGGTCTCACCCCGGAACTTGTAGGCGTCGCCGCGCGCCTTGGTGACCACCACCTGCATGCGCAGCTGGTCGCCGGGACGGGCGGGCTTTCTGAAGCGGACGCCGTCGATCGACATGAACATGATGACCTTGTCGGCCACCGCGACGTCCAGCGACTTGGACATCAGCAGCGCCCCGGTCTGGGCCATCGCCTCGACGATCAGGACGCCCGGCATGACCGGATCGATGGGGAAGTGGCCGGGGAAGAACGGCTCGTTGTGGCTGACGTTCTTAATGCCGGTGATCGAGGTCGCGGCGACGAAATCCTCGGCCCGGTCCACCAGCAGGAAGGGATACCGGTGCGGCAGTCGCCGCATCACCTCGGCGTAGTCGATCCTGCCGTCGTCTTCAGCCATCTGTGTCCACCCTGCCGCGTTGCTTGCCTGACGCCTGTTTGGCCAGCCAGACGGCTTCGCGCAAGGATTGTCGGATGGGCTTGGCCGGATAGCCGGACCAGGTCTCGCCCGCGGGCACGTCGGCGAGCACGCCCGCGCCGGCCGCGATGCGCGCGCCGTCGCCGATGGTGATGTGATCCCCGACGCCCGCGCGGCCGCCGAACATGACCCCATCGCCGACCGTGACGGAGCCGGCCAGTCCCGCATGTCCGGCGAGAAGACAGAAGCGCCCGATGCGGCAGTTGTGGGCGATCATGACCAGGTTATCGATCTTGGTCCCCTCGCCGATCACCGTGTCGTCGAAGGCGCCCCGGTCGATGCAGGTGTTGGCGCCGACGGTGACGTGATCCTGCAAGATTACCCGACCCAGCTGGGGCACGTCGATCGGTCCCCGCGGCGAGGCGGCGGCGCCGAAGCCCGCCTCCCCGATTCGCGCGCCGGACAGGATCCGGACGCCATCGCCGACCAAAGCGAAACCGAGGGTGACGTGAGAGCCGATCGAGCAGTCGCGCCCGATCTGAACGCCTGGGCCGATCACCGAATTGGCGCCGATCCGCGTCCCACGCCCGATCCGTACGCCCCGGCCCAGAACGACGCCCGGTTCGACGACGACGCTGTCGTCCTCGACCGCCTCTGCGACCGAGCTGGCGACGTCGAGCGATATGGGCGCGAAGAGGCGGCTCGCGGCGCGCGCCCACAGGCCCTGGGGGAACCGGCTGACCGCCACGGCGGCCGACGGCGGCGCCCGCTCGACCATGTCCGGCGCGACCACCACCGCGCCCGCGGCGGTGTCGGCGAGGCGTCCGGCCAGCTTCCGGTCGGACAGGAACGCGAGGTCGTCACCCCCCGCCGAAGACAGGGGCGCGACGCCGGAAATCCTCTGCTCCCCGCCCCTCGCCACCTCGCCCCAATCCCCGACCAGGTCAGCCAGGGCGACGGGCGGCAGGCGACGGAAGAAGCGGGGATCTGGCATGCCTTACTGGGCGGCCGCCGGCTGTTGCTGCTGCACCGGCACCTGCAGACGGTTGAACGACAGCGTCGGCAGCTGGGTGTTGAGGCGCTGGATCACCGCGTCGGTGATGTCCATGGCCGGATTGACGACATAGACGCTCTCCCGGTCGATCAGGATCCCGCAGCCGCGCTCCTGGTAGACGGCGACGACGATCGGATCCACCGCCTGGGCGATCGTCTGAAGCTGGACGCCGCGGGTGTAGCGGAGTTCGTTGTCGCGGGTCTGTTCCAGCTGCGCGGCTTCCTGAATGCGCTGCTGCAGCGCCGTGCGACGTTGCTCGAACTCCGCTTGCGGGATGGTGGCCTGGCCCGACTGGAGCGCCTGGGCCTCCGTCTCGATCGCGGCGGCGTAGGGCTGAAGCTCGGCGCGAACCTCCTCGACCAGGCGCTGGATGCCGGTCGCCAGCGACTGGCCCGCGGTCGACTGAGCGATCAGGCGCTCGTTGTGATAGACGCACACGCCCGGAATGGCCGGGCCCGGATTGGCGGGGCCGGCGGTCTGGGCGGCGGCGGCCGAGGCGGCGAGCGAGACGAGGCCGAAGGCGGCCAGGGCGAGGGTCTTCATGGTGATCACCTGTGTCCGGGGAAACCGGATCGCTTAGAACTGGGTCGAGGTCGAGAAGCGGAAGGTTTCCGTCTCGTCGTAGTCTTCCTTGGAAAGGATCTTGCTGAGATCGAAGCGGATGGGCCCCATGGGCGAGCGCCAGTGGATGCTGACGCCGGCGGAGGCCCGGAGCGACGCGTCATCGACGATCGACGCGTCCCGAATCCCGTTCTCGTTGACGGTGTAGCGGTCATCCAGACCCCCGATCGTGCCGACGTCGGCGAACAGGGAGGTGCGGATGCCGTACTCCTCGGGCAGGCCGTTCGGCAAGGTCAGCTCGGC
>JBKBUS010000229.1:2482-3921 GCA_046290035.1 Brevundimonas sp. | reverse complement strand
CGGCCATGGGAAGTCTCGGGTAGCGCGAAGGATCGGAGAGGGCGACGGTCCCGGCGAGCGCGGGGCGAACCCAGAGGCGCTACGCCGGGCGGCGAATCCCGATCTGGCGAATGCGGACGATCATGGCTGAGGCTCTAGCAGACGGGGCCGGGGCCGCGCCATCCCTGTTCAGAACCTCGTCGGCTCGTGTTACGCCTCAACGGCCAAGCTGGAGGGAATTCCATGAAGCGACTGATCGTCTCCTCGGTCTTCGCGGCCGCCTTCGCCGCCGCCTGTTCTCAGCCCGCGCCCGAGGCTGATCCCGCGGAGCAGGCCGAGCCGGCCGCCGCCAACCGTCGCGAGGCGGTCTATCGGGCCGCCGAGGAAGGGCCGGAGCCGTTCGTCCGCGCCCTGTTCGAGCGCTATGACGCGGCCAACCCCCTGCCGGCCGGAGACGAGCCGCCGCCGGGGCGCGACCCCATGCTGGGCCGGACGCTGAACGCCATGATCGGCGCTGACGCCCGCCAGGCCGGCGACGAGGTCCCGTTCCTGAACTTCGACCCGATCTGCGGCTGCCAGGACGGCGACATCGCCCTGCAAAGCGTCACGATCACGGAGACCGAGATCAACAAGGCCGACGCCCAGGTCACGTTCACCCGCGACGGCGCGACGATCAATCAGGTGATGAAGCTGGAGCGCGAGGGCCCGATGTGGCGTGTCGCCGACGTCATTCCGCAAGGCGAACGGCCCCTGACCGAACGCCTGCTCGAGGTCATCGAGTAGAGGGCCCGACCAGCGCCGAGCGCGCGGCCTCGGCGTCCTGAACGATCTGGGCCTTGAGGGCGTCGAGGCCGTCAAACTTTATCTCTCCCCTGAGGAAGGCGATCAGTTGCGTCTCGACGGTCTGGCCATAGAGATCGCCGTCGAAGTCGAACAGCCAGACCTCAAGCAAGGGCTCGTCCAGAGCATACATCGGGCGCAGTCCCAGGTTCGCGACGCCGTTCAACAGGCGCCCGTCCGCCAGACGGGTCCGCGTGGCGTAGACGCCGTAGGCGGGCCGCATGTAGTCGCCCAAGCCCACGTTCGCGGTCGGCACGCCGATGGTCCGGCCTCGCTTGTCGCCGTGAATGACCTCGCCCTCGATCGCGAAGGGCCGCCCCAGGATGGCGGCGGCGCGGGCCATGTCGCCGGCGTGAACCGCCTCGCGCACGGCGCTGGACGACAGCTTCAGGCCGTCCGGATCATCGACGCGCGGACAGACGCTGACCGAGAAGCCGAGAGCCTGGCCCTGCCGCCTCAGGGCTTCCGGCGAACCGGAACGACCCTTGCCGTAGGTGAAGTCGAAGCCGACCGCCGCGTGGGACAGGCCCAGACCCTCGGCCAGGACCTGTCCGGCGAACGCCGCGTCCGACAGGGCGGCCATCTCGGCATCGCGGGTCGCGGGATCGTCGCCGATCTCC
>JBKBUS010000229.1:0-2472 GCA_046290035.1 Brevundimonas sp. | reverse complement strand
AAGGGCAGGAGGAACAGGGTGTCGACGCCAAGCGGATCCAGCGCGCGCGCCATCTGATCGGCCGTCATCAGACGAAACGGAGCCGCCGCGGGTTGGAAGAAGCGCCGCGGATGGGGTTCGAAGCTGACCACGGCGAGCGGACGGTCGGTGCGCTCGGCGATCCGTCGCGCCTCGGCGATCACCGCCTGGTGTCCCCGGTGCACGCCGTCGAACGCGCCCACGGCGGCGGCGGCGCCCCGGAGTTCAGGGGACAGCTCACGCCACTCGCGGACGATGCGCGTCACCGGCGGCTCAGCGGTTCGCGGGCTTCCGACGGCGCGGCACCCGCACCACGGCGATGCCGTCCATGATCAGGCGGCCCTCGACGAAGCCCTCGCAGTTCAGTTCGACCCGTGCGCTCTCGGCGTCCACGCTGACGACGGTGATCTGGATCCGCACCCGATCGCCGATCCGGACCGGATAGTGGAAGGCCAGCGTCTGGGACACATAGATCGAGCCCGCGCCCGGCAGCATGGTGCCCACCACCGCCGAGCCGAAGGCCGCCGAAAGCAGCCCGTGCGCGATCCGGCCCCGATAGGCGGTCTTGGCGGCGTAAGCCTCGTCCAGGTGCACCGGGTTGAAGTCGTCCGACGCCTCCGCGAACAGGCGGATGCGCTCCTCTGTGACATCGACGACCTTCTCGGCCGCCATGCCGACGTTCAGCTCCTCCAGGATGTAGCCGCCGGAGGGGTGGGCTTGGACCAGTTCGACCATGAGCGGGCTTTAGCGACCCCGGCCCCGCTTGGCGAGCCTCACCAGACGAGATCGAGCGTGGCGTAGCGGGCGTGGGCCGTCTCGGCCGTCAGAAGCCCCTGCGCCCGGTTGATGTCGATTGCCCCGTCGGGGCCGCGCGCATGGTCGCCGTGGATGCCGGCCGCGACGAACAGGCAGTCAAGCGCCTGCTGATTCGCGCCCAGAACGTCGGTCACCACGCCGTCGCCGATGCAGAGCACCCGTGAACGATCGGCCGGCCGACCAAGGAGACGCTCGGCCTCCTTCAGCGCCAGGTCGTAGATCGGCCCGAACGGCTTGCCGGCCATGACCACGCGCCCGCCCAGCGACTCGTAAAGATCCGCCAGCGAGCCCGCGCAATAGATCAGCTGGTCGCCGCGCTGAACCACCCTGTCGGGGTTGGCGCAGACCAGTTCCAGACCGCGCTCCGCCGCGGGCTTCAGGCGGTCGCGGTAATCTTCAGGCGTCTCGGTGGTGTCGTCGTAGGGGCCGGTCACGGAGATGAAACTGGCCTGTTCGCCGTCCTTCACCGCGATGACGCCGGTGCCCTCATAGAGCGGCGCGTCTCGCTCGGGCCCGATCGCCCAGGCCGGCCCTGGAGCGCGCTTGGCGAGCTCCGCCCGGGTCGCGTCGCCGGACGTGACGAAGGCTCGCCAGGCCGAGCGGGGCACGCCGAGCTGATCCAGCTGGGCGACCACGTCGGAGGAGGGGCGCGGCGAGTTCGAGATCAGGACCACCTGACCACAGGTCTCGTTGAACCTGGTCAGGGCCGCACAGGCGTCCGGGAAGCGCTCGCGGCCGTTGTGGATGACGCCCCAGACGTCGCAGAGCAGGACATCGTAGTCCGCGGCGATCTGGCCGAGGCCGGTGACGGCTGTGAGCTGGGTCATGGGCCGCAGATAGGACGTCCGTCCGCCCAGGTCGACCCCGGCTCAGGCGTAACGGCGTCGCTGCTCGGCCGTCCGCAGGGTTGAGCGAAGGAAATCGGAGGGCGGATCGGTTTCGGCCAGCACCTGTTCCTTGATCGCGCGGGGCTCCCCGAACAGGTGGCCCTGACCGAAGGCGACGTCGAGCTCCAGGATGTCGATCACCTGCCGTTCGGTCTCGACCTTCTCCGCGATCAGCTGGACCCCGTAACGCTCGGTCAGGGCGGCGAAGTCGGCGGCGCGGATGTCCGGCATCGAGGGCAGGGGGGCGGCGCCGTCCAGATCCAGGAGCTGCTCGATCAGGAGCTCGGCCGCGACCTTGATGAAGCGGACGTCTGAGCGCTGCAGATCGGCGAAATCCAGGTCCAGCGTCTGGACCTTGTCGAGGGAGAAGCGGAAGCCGAGGTCCGCGAGCTTAGCCATGTTGCGCGCCTCGATCGCGCCGCGCGCGTCGAACGTCGCCTGGCCCAGCTCGAAGATCAGCGACTGCGCCAGGTCTCGGTTCTGGCTCAGGAAGGCGAGGAACTCGGGGAAGAAGGTCTCGTCGCCGAGCGATGCGAGCGAGATGTTGCAGAACACCCCGACCTTCCTGTCCTCGCGCGACAGCCGCCGCACGATCTGGGCGCAGCGGAACAGCAGCAGGTTGTCGATGGCGGGGACCAGGCCCTCGCCCTCGGCGACCGACAGATATTCGGCCGGCATCATCACCCGGTCGGTGGAATCGCGCAGTCGGGTGAAGCTCTCGTAGAAGACCGTGCGCCGCTGCGGCAGGGTC
>JBKBUS010000228.1:0-3984 GCA_046290035.1 Brevundimonas sp. | reverse complement strand
GACCTCCACGTCTGGGTTTCGGGCGCGGATCAGGCGAGCTGCACGGTTCACGTCGTGCTGTCGGAGGGCGCCGACGCCGATGCTGTCCGACAGGCCGTCGGCGACATGCTCGAAGAGCGCTTCGACCTGCATCACACGACCGTCCAGACCGAGCTCGAGCCCTGCGGTGACGCCGGAGGTCTGCACGTATGACCCGAAGCGACGACCCAGCCCGGTCCGCCGCCATGAGGGGCGACGAGATCCAAACCCTTTTTCAAACTCAAAGGAAAACGCCATGAAGCGCACCGGTTGGATCTCGGTGATCGCGGTCTTCCTCGCCGTCGCCGCCTTCGCCTTCGGCATTCTGTCCCGTCGAGGCGCCCCCGACGCCTCCGCCCCGCCGCCGGTCGAGGCGCGAGCGATTGATGGGCACGCCGGCCACGAGGGCGCGCCCTCGGATACGCCGTCGACCCGCGCCTATCGGGAGGCCGCCGACCGCATGCACCAGGCAATGAACATCGACTACTCCGGCGACGCCGACATCGACTTCCTGCGCGGCATGATCGCCCACCACGAAGGCGCGATCGCCATGGCCAGGATCGCCGTGGAGGAGGGCGAGGCGGATGACGTGCGCGGCCTGGCGCAGGAGATCATCCGCGCCCAGGAAGCCGAAATTTTGCGGATGCGGATCATGCTGGCGCGGCACGAGGACGCGCCGGCAGTCTCAGAACGGCCCTGACCCCATGGCCGGCAAGCGCTTCACGGTCCGCAGCCGCAGCATCCGCTGGCGCCAAGGGCGCTACAAGGGCCGCCGCGGCTCGAGCCCGCGCCGGCCGCCGAAGCCCCGGCCAGTACTTGATGTCGTAATCGCCGTCGGCGCCAGCCTGATCGCGGCCTTCGTCGTCCTGTGCATGGCCTTCTCCCTGCTCGGCGCCTACGGAACGCCGCTCTACATCGGCTACGGCGTGATGATGAGCCTGGTGACGGGCGGCTGTCTGGTGTTCGGTCCCCGCGACCGGGCCGGATTGATGATCGCCGGCGGGCTCGGCGTGCTTTGCGTCGCCGGAACGCTCATCCTGTACGGGGTGCGGGCGGACGTGCACTACCATCCTCACGCCAACGAACGCCCCGCCGCCACAGGGAAGCGCGAATGACGAGAAGCTCCGACGGGGAAGGTCAGGCCCGCCGCCCCGCGCGCATCGCCCGCGGAGGGTGGCTGGACGTGCTGCGGTTCGCCGCGGGATCGCTGATCATCCTCTACCACTTCCGGGAAGCGGCCCCGCTGCCGCTCGGACAGATCCATCCGGTGTTCGACCGGGGGTTCCTGCTGACCAATTTCTTCATCATCGACTCCGGCTATGTGCTGGCCCGGATCTACGGCGAGCGCCTGGCCTCGGGCGGGATCGACGTCGGGGCCTACGCGCGCCAGCGGCTGCTGCGCGTGTTCCCGGCCCATCTGGCCGTGATCGCCGGTCTCGCGGCCTTGGTCGCGGCCGCCGCTCTGGCCGGGGTCCGACCGAGCAATCCCCAATGGTTCGACTGGAGCCAGCTGCCCGCCCAGGTCTTGCTCGTGCAGGCCTATGGCGTGCCGGGCGGCGTCGGCTGGAACGCGCCGACCTGGACGCTGTCGGCTCTGATCGGCTGCTATCTGCTCCTGCCCTGGATCTGCCGGGCGCTCTGGAGCCGACCCCGGGCCACGGCCGCGATCGCGATCACCCTGCTTCTCGCCGCCGACGTCGCCAGCCGCGTCTGGCTGGGCGATCCGGTCTATCGCCTGCCCCTGCGGTTCGGATTCCTCCGCGCCCTTCCGCTCTTCCTGCTGGGCGTGGCCGCCGCCGTGGTCGGTGCGCGCGTCTACGTGCGTCCGTCCGTGGCGGGCGCCTTGGGACTCGGCGCTTTCGGTGCGCTCGCGCTCGGTCAGGCCGTTGGCCCCTTCGGCCTGGCCTCCCTGCTGCTGATGACGCCCATCATCTGGGCGGCTGGAGCCTTGCCCGTGGTGCGCTCGTCGCGCCTGATCGAACACCTCGGCTTGATGTCGTTCGCGATGTTTCTCACCAATGAAGTCGCCCGCATCGTCTGGTTCGGCGTCTTCGACGCCGTCGGACAGTCGGACTGGTCCATCGGGATGCGCTGGGGCGTCTGGGCCGCCGGTCTGGCGGCGGCGTTCATGGGGGCGGCGGCGTTCCGGTATGGGTTCGACCGGCCGGTTCAGGCCTGGTTGAACCCGCCGAGGCCTGCGACGCCTGCGCCGGGGGTCAGCGCGGATCGGCCGGTGGCCTAGGGTCAGGGTCCCGCGCTCGCCAAGGCGTCCAGATAGCCGTCGCAGCCGGTGAAATAGCCGTCTACGCCCTCGATGACATCGGCAAGGACGGAGAGGTCCATATAGCCGTGGGCCAGCTCGATCGGCCGCCCCTGGGTGTCGACCGGATATCGGAACGAGAAAGAGCCGGGATCGACGGTCGCGAACTCCGCGACGAGCCTGCCGACCGCAGCGGTCGCGCCGTCCTCGTCGTCGCTCCCGAACGCCTGGAGCACCGCCTCGAACTGCGTCCACAGTTTGGTGAGGTCGTGAGACTTCCAGATGGGATCAACTCCGACGGTCCGGCCGTAGGTCGAGATCAGATACTTCAGGGAGAGTTCGAGGAATTGGCGGTAGTTGAAGATGATCGGGAAGACGAGGGTGTCACGATCGGCCGTATCCTCGACGGCCTGCTTGACCAGACTGTCCGCCGCCCGCTTGTAGCCGGTCAGCATCAGCACCATTCGGCTATGCGGATGCTCAGCCAACACGGCGTTCCCGTCCCACCGGGCCGAGACCTGAAAAAGTCTGTCGTCCGCCTTCGGCCATCGGAAGGGGCGTTGCATCAGGTCATCAAAGCTCATGGGTTCGCTCTCCGGATCACCGCGTCCATATAGGGTCATGAAGTTGATCCCACAGACGATGTTCGACGTCTTCGCGCTCGCCCTGCCGCGGGGCCACGGTTTTGGCGACCGCCCGCCCATTGGCGCGTGGGGCGACGCAGCGGGGATGGTGTGCGGCATCGTCACCCAGAAGACGGAGGACGGTTCGCTCGGGATCATCGCCATGCGACGCCGCGTCGATCACGTCTGGACGGTGACCGGGGAGGAGATCGGCTTTGCAAGCCTTGAGGACGCCAAGGCCCGCCTCGAGCTCCTTTTGCGCATCGGCGCGCCCCCAGAGCCTCTCCCGCCCAACACCGCGCCACGGCCTCCGCTACACGATCTCAAGGGTCGGACGCCCGGCGATCAGTTCTCGGTTCTCCTGCGACCCACGCACCATCTCGCCGCATGGGTCCTGAACCAGCTCTATCTCGCCTTGCCCAATCCGGACCGGAACTGGGCGGGCGACTGCCAGACCCGGAACTTCCACACGCGGATGTGGGAGGCTCAGCTGCTCGCAGCCTTCCGCGAGCAGGGGCTTCTCGTCAGTCAGCCTGTGGACTCCCCGGACTTCCATATCCAGAACCCATTGGGCGGAGAGGCCTGGGTCGAAGCGGTGACCGCCAACCCCGAGGTGCCGTTCGAGCACGTCAACGCGCCGAGAAGCGCGCCGCCAACTGAGCGAGACGCGCTGTTCTTCGGACCGGCGGCTGTTCGGTTCGCCAAGACCCTCGGCAGCAAGCTGCAGCGCGGCTACGATCGGATGCCGCACGTCACCGGCAAGCCGTTCATGCTGGCGGTCGCGGACTTCCATGCGCCCGCGTCGATGCTCTGGAGCCGCGAAGGCCTGATCGGCTACCTCTACGGCGAAGGGGCGGAGGTTGCCGACGACGGCGGGCGCAAGGTGGCGCGGACCACCAGGGCGGCGCACCTGCAGGGGCCGTCGGCCTTTCCCGCCGGACTGTTCGCCAACGCCGACCACGCCGAGCTGTCCGCCGTCATCTTCTCCAACGCCTGCGCCATCTCGAAGCTCAACCGGGTGATGGTGTCCGCTGGAGCCGAGGCCAAGGGGCTGCGTTACAGCCGCATCGGGCGCTTCTTCGA
>JBKBUS010000227.1:0-3991 GCA_046290035.1 Brevundimonas sp. | reverse complement strand
CGCTGGAGACGGCGCATGCGCTGAAGGAGATCGGCGATCGTCTGGACGTCGGGATCATATACAAGACCAGTTTCGACAAGGCCAACCGCACCTCCGCGAACGCGGCGCGCGGCATCGGCCTTGAGGGCGCGCTGCCGATCTTCGCCGAGATCCGCGAGGTCACGGGCATGCCGGTCCTGACCGACGTGCACAACGAGGAGCAGTGCGGCATCGCCGCGCAGGCGGTCGACGTGCTGCAGATCCCCGCCTTCCTCAGCCGCCAGACCGACCTGCTGGTCGCCGCCGCGAAGACCGGCAAGGCGATCAACGTCAAGAAGGGCCAGTTCCTGGCGCCTTGGGACATGAAGAACGTGGTGGCCAAGATCACCGGCGCGGGGAATCCGAACGTGCTGGCCTGCGAACGCGGAGCCAGCTTCGGCTACAACACCCTGGTGTCCGACATGCGGGCGCTGCCGGTGCTGCGCGAGATCGGCTGCCCGGTCGTGTTCGACGCGACCCACAGCGTGCAGCAGCCGGGCGGGCAGGGCACGTCGTCGGGCGGCCAGCGGGAGTTCGTGCCGGTGCTGGCCAGGGCCGCTGTGGCCGTGGGTGTGGACGCGGTGTTCATGGAGACTCACCCGGATCCGGATCACGCGCCCTCGGACGGGCCGAACATGGTCCCGCTGGACCAGTTCGAGCGTCTGGCGGCCGAGCTCATCGCCTTTGACGACCTGGCGCGGTCCACGGGCGTCAAGGGACCGCTGCCCGCCGCGGCGTGAGACTGGGCCCGAAAGGACGACTGGCCGCCTGGACGGCGGGAGCGCTGATCGCGCTCCTGGCCGTCGCGGCTATCGTCTGGCGCAGCGACATCCTGCAGGCGCTGCTAGACCCGGAAATTCCCTATCCTGCCTATGAGCCGCCGCCAGCCCCCGACTATGGCGAAGCGGTCAGCTGGGCGCTGCTGGAGTCGCGCGATCCGCGCTCGGATGAGGCGGCCGTCTTCTTCGTGCATCCGACGACTTACGACGGCGGGGACGAGTGGAATTCGCCGGTGAGGGAGGAGGCGTCCGACCGCTTCCTGAACCGGGTCATCCTGCCGAATTACGCCGCGCCCTTCGCCCGGGCGGGTGCGATCAGCGCCCCCCACTATCGGGAGGCCAGCCTGTACACGCGCCTGACCATCCGGCAGGACGCGCGCGAGGCGAGGGCCTTCGCCTATCGCGATGTCAGGACCGCGTTCGACACCTGGCTGGCGCGCCATCCGACGGGGCCCGTCATGATTGCGGGTGTGGAGCAGGGGGGTGAACTCGTTGATCGTCTACTGCATGAGCGGATCATCGGTGACGCCGACCTGAGGGCCCGACTTGTCGCTGTGTATCTTCTGGATACCCTTACGCCGTCTGCTCGCCACATCGGCGTGCCGGCGTGCGCACGGCCCGAGCAGTACGGCTGCGTCGTCGCCTGGGGCGCTGTGGAGGTTAATGAGGAGTCAGCCGCGCGCAGGCGGTTGCGCCGCGCCCTGACCTGGGACGCTCGCGGTCGCCTAGTGGGGCTGAATGGTCTGGAGCCCCTGTGCGTGAACCCGATTACGGGCTCCCTCGATCGGCCGATCGCCACGAAGCGAGATAGCCTGGGCGCAACCAACGCGACGCGGCTGGAATGGGGAACCCGTCCTGCGTTGCTGAGCCGGGCCGTGGCGGCCGAATGCAAGGGCGGGCTGCTCCGCTATGTTCGCCCCGAGGCGGAGTCGTTCGAAAGGCCGCGTGCCTGGGCCGATCAGCGCAAGGTCCCGCCCTACAGTCTTTTTTATGCGGACATTGAGCGAGACGCGCTGAATCGCCTCGCGGCGTGGAAGGAGGACCATGGGTCCTGAGTCGCCTGAAGACTTCGGCGTAGACGGAGTTATTGTCATCAACCTGGATCATCGCCCCGAGCGGTGGAAGAGTTTCCAAGCCGCTTGGCGGAACCTGTTGCCCTGGGAACGGGTGGTCCGGCTTGCCGCTACCGAGGGCGTCTGTCTGCCCGGGTATGGAGCCTCTCCATGGTTTCGTGGGCGCAAACGCGACAGAACCTGGGCGGGTAGGGCCGGGTGCGCCCTTTCGCACGCTCAAGCCCTGATGGAGGCCCGGCGCCGGGGATGGAGCCGGGTCCTGATCTTCGAAGATGATGCGGCGCCGACCGCGGCGACCACCCGCGCATCGCTCGCCGGGGTATTGAGCCGCCGAGACTGGGATATGCTCTATCTTGGCTGTCATGAACCTCAAGGGTCGCCGGATACGGTGATCGAGCCACTCGTTCGGATCACGGGCGCATTGGACGCGCATGCGTACGGAGTGTCCGTCCGGCTGCGCGACTGGTTGATCGATCAGTTGCCGAGCGAGGATGGTGTCTGGCGATGGATAGCTCGCGAGCGTGCCCTCGACCGCTGGTACAGCAGAGCGGTCGGGCGTCGCTTCGTGGTCATGATGTGTGCGCCGGAGTTGGCGATGCAAAGCGAAGGGCCGTCCGACATCACGCTGACCTGGCGCGCGGCCGACCACTCGATTGCGAGAATCACCGGCCGTGCCGGGACGACAGGCGTGACAGCTCATCTCTCGCGAGTGGGCCGGGCGATGACCGACATCACTCGGGCCACATGGAAGAGCCGGTTCGGCTTCTAGTCGCCCGAACGCTCCTGACGCCAGTCGAACAGCGCCTCCAGCACCCTGATCGCCTGGCCTCGCGGGGAGACCAGGTCGGGGTCTCGCGACAGGACCATTCGGGCGTCGTCGTAGGCGGCGAGCATCAGATCCCGGTGCCGCACCGGATCGACGAAGCGGTAGGCCGGAAACCCGCTCTGACGCAGCCCGAGGGGATCGCCGCCGCCCCTGAGCCGGAAATCCTCCTCGGCGATCTCGAAGCCGTCCTCGGTGCGCCGCAGGATCTCAAGTCGGGCCTTGGCGGTCTCGCCCAGCCCCCCGTCCTCGCCGCCGTACAGCAAGGTGCAGGCGCTGGCCTTCGCGCCGCGTCCCACGCGCCCGCGCAGCTGATGCAGCTGCGCCAGACCGAACCGATCGGCGTGCTCGATGATCATGATCGAGGCGTTCGGCACGTCGACCCCCACTTCGACGACGGTCGTGGCCACCAGCACCGGCAGTCTGCCCTCGGAGAAGGCGGCCATGACCTGTTCACGATCCGGGCCCGGCATTCGGCCGTGGGCGAGACCCACCTCCACCCCCAGCGCACGTCGGAGGTCGTTCGCGCGCTCCGTCGCCGCGGCGAGATCGGAAGCCTCGGACTCCTCGACCAGCGGACAGATCCAGTAGGCCTGGGCGCCCCGGGCGACCGCGACGCGGAGGCGCTGCACCACATCCCCGATCCGCGCCTGGGGCAGGACGGCCGTGGTCACCGGGGTTCGACCCGGCGGCTTCTCGGTCAGCCGCGACACGTCCAGGTCTCCGAAGCGGGTCATCTCGAGCGTGCGCGGAATCGGGGTGGCGGACATGGTCAGGAGGTGAACGCCCTGTTCGCGGCCCTTGGCCTGCAGTCGCTGCCGTTCGGACACGCCGAATCGGTGCTGTTCGTCGATGACCGCCAGCGCCAGCGACCGGAAGGCCACGGCGTCCTGAAACAGGGCATGGGTGCCGATCGCGACCTGCGCCTCTCCAGTCGCCAGGGCCGCGAGCTTCTCGCGGCGCTCGCCGGTCGTGTCACGGCCGGTGAGCAGGACGACGCGGATATCTGCGGCGGCGAGCAGGGGCCCGAGCTTCGCCAGGTGCTGGCGGGCCAGGATCTCCGTCGGCGCCATCAGGGCCGCCTGATGGCCGCTGGACGCGGCGTCGGCGAGGGCCAGCGCGGCGACGGCGGTCTTGCCCGACCCCACGTCGCCCTGGCGCAGACGACCCATCTGCGTCCCTGACGCCAGGTCCGAGCGAATCTGGACAAGCGCCTGTTTTTGAGCGCCCGTGAGGGTGAAGGGGAGCGCCTTCTCCACGCGATCGGAAGCGCCGCCCCGCGTCAGCACCGGCGCGGG
>JBKBUS010000226.1:0-4003 GCA_046290035.1 Brevundimonas sp. | reverse complement strand
CTCTTCGCGGGCGCGGATGTCCTCCGCCTGCTGACTTTGCTGGAAGTTGAGACGCTGCCCCATGCTCTCGAACATGGCCATCGCCGCGCCGTCCCAGCGCTCATAGGCGCGCTGACGCGCCGGGGTCGGCTCGGTCTGGTTGGCGGCGAAGGCTCTCTGGGCGGCCGCGTCGAACACCGCGGTGCAAGGGATGGCCTCGCGCCAGTTGGCGAACGGCGCCTCCTGCGGCGCGGCGATCGCCATCAGGATCAAGCTGAATGCAACCATGTGAACGCCTCCCAGGGGCGTCTCTCTGATCGCGAAGGTCTGGCGGCGCGCCCCATGCCGCCGAAGGGATCATGCGGTCAGAACACTGTTCGTCAAGGCCGCACGGCAGCCTCTCCGGTGCGTGATTTGCGCCCGGCGGGTCTTGGCGGCTAGAATGCCGACCTCCCCAGATCCTTGTTTCTGTTCATCTTCGCATTTCGGGGACACGCAGCCGTCAGGCCTGCGAGCGACCGGCCCTGTCGCCGGATGTGAACGCGACCCAGAAGGAGAGCCCATGCGCTTCCACCTCTTCGCCGCGGTTTCCGCCGTCGCCCTTCTCGCCACCGGGGCCCAAGCCCAGGATCCGGGGGCCCAACCGGTCCCGGCGCCCGCCGCCGAAGCTCCGGCCCAATCTCAGACCGTCACCGACGCCGAGCTGGCGTCCTTCGCCCAGGCCATGAGCTCGGTGCGCGCCGTCATGGAAGGCGTTCAGGGCGGT
The DNA here is from genome assembly GCA_046290035.1 of Brevundimonas sp. Lineage (GTDB taxonomy): Bacteria > Pseudomonadota > Alphaproteobacteria > Caulobacterales > Caulobacteraceae > Brevundimonas. Next base: position 3,258 of record JBKBUS010000226.1, on the reverse strand, counting down.
CAGCCCACCCCCGAGCAACAGGCCGCCATGGCGTCCGCGATCACCGACGCCGGCTTGACCATCGACCGCTTCAACGCTCTGTCGACGCAGGTTTCGGCTGACGCCGAACTCCAGGCCCGCGTGGCGATCGCCGCGACGCCGGAGTCCCCCGAGGGCTCGGTGGCCGCGGGCGTCACGGACGCCGAGCTCGCCCAGTTCGCGCCGGCCTACGCCCAGGTGCGCGACATCGCCGTGGCCGCCAACGGCGCGCCGACGACGGAGCAGCAGACGCAGATGGCCGAGATCATCCAGAACTCGGGCCTGTCCATCGAACGGTTCAATGAGATCTCGACAGCCCTGTCGTCGGATCAGCGCCTGCAGGCGCGGGTCGCCCTCGCGGAAGCGCAGGCCGGCTGATCCAGACAGCACAGAGCGATACGGGAAGGCGCGGTCCGATCAGGTCCGCGCCTCTTCCTTTTCCTCCAGCACCTCGGCCGCCTCTTCGTTGAGCGCCACGCCTTCGCGCCGAGGCTTGACGTAGGGGGCGGGCTGCGGCGTGACCATGTTGCCGCGCATCAGGTTCCGACCCGCCGTGATGCCGCCCGCGAGCTGCAGCGTCAGCCGCTCTTCGTCCCTGCGCCGCACGTCTTCGATCGTCTCCTCGATCTGTTCGCCGCTGAAGCCCAGATCCGCCAGCACATGCTCGGCGAAGGCGAGCGCCGATTCGAACGTCTCGCGGATCTGGTACTCGACGCCCGCCTGGATCAGGCGGATCGAGTGGCCGCGGTCATAGGCGCGCACGAACAGCTTCGTCAGCGGAAACTCCGATTTGACCAGTTCGACGATGCGGTCGGCGACCTCGGGCTTGTCGACGCAGACCAGGATGGTCTCGGCCTCGCCGGCGCCCGAGGCGCGCAGCACGTCCAGGCGGCTGCCGTCGCCGAAATAGACCTTGAAGCCGAAGTTGCCGGCCGCCTGGATCATCTCCACGTCGTTGTCGATGATCGACACGTCGACGTCGCGGGCCAGCAGCGGCTGCGACACCACCTGGGCGAAACGGCCGAAGCCGATGATCAGCACCCGCTCGCGCAGGTTCTCGGCGCGATCGACCCCTTCGGCGCCGTCAGGCGACAGGGTCTCCTTGGGCATGAACCGGCTCATCAGCAGGGTGGTGATCGGCGTCAGCACCATCGACAGGATGACGATCGCGGTCATCGCGGCGCTGATCCGTGCGTCGAACACCCCCGCCGTCAGCGCAGCGCCATAGAGGACGAAGGCGAACTCGCCCCCTTGCGCGAACAGCACGGCGCGCTCGACGGACTCCCGCTCGGTCGCCTTGAAAAGCCGGGCGACGCCGTAGATGGCGACGGCCTTGACCGCCATGAAGGCGACCACGCCCCCGATCACAAGCCGCCAGTCGTCCACGACCACGGCGAGATCGAGCGACATGCCCACGCTGAGGAAGAACAGCCCCAGCAGGATGGCGCGGAAGGGCTCAACGTCGGCTTCGAGCTGGTGACGGAAGGTGCTCTCCGACAGCAGCACGCCGGCCAGGAAGGCGCCCATCGCCATCGACAGCCCGCCCTCCGACATCAGCCAGGCGGCCCCCGCGACCACGAGCAGGGCGCCGGCGGTCATGACCTCTCGTCCGCCATAGCGCGCAAGGATCCGGAACACCGGGTTCATGACGTACTTGCCGGCGACGAACACGGCGACGATGGCCCCCAGCGCCAGCAGCACCGTCTGCCACATGGGCGCGCTTTCGGTCGCGACGCCGGTCGCGGAGGCGATGATGGCCACCACCGCCAGCAGCGGCACGATGGCCAGGTCCTCGAGCAGCAGGATCGACACCCCGCGCTGGCCAAGCGGCGTGCCCAGTTCGCCCCGTTCGTCCAACATCTGCATGATGACGGCGGTCGACGACAGCACGAAACCCATGGCGGCGACGAAAGCGACGGCCAGGCTGAGGCCGGCCGCCAGGCCCGTAAGGGTCAGCAGCAGCCCGCAGGTCGCGACCTGGGCCGCCCCCAGGCCGAAGATGTCCTTCCTCAGGCTCCACAATCGAGTGGGCCGCATCTCCAGCCCGATGATGAAGAGGAAGATGACGACCCCGAACTCGGCGACGTGCAGGATCGTCTCCGGCTCGTCGAACAAGCCGATGCCGAACGGCCCGATCGCCATCCCGGCCGCCAGGTAGCCGAGCACCGAGCCCAGTCCCAGTCTGCGGAACAGGGGCACCGCCACGACCGCCGCAGCCAGCAGCGCCGCCGCATGGCCCAGCTCCAGTCCGCCCGTCGGTTCCGCCATGCGCTCAGCCCCTGAATGTCGCCCGCCGACAGTATGGGGAGGGCGCGCGGGCTTTGCGAGGGGCGACGACAAGCCTCTCGCCTCCGGCGCCGGGTTCGCCTAGCGTCCACGGCCGGAGAAACGCTGCCCAGGAGTTCCGCATGTCCCGTCCCCTGATCGCCATGGCCGTCGCCGGCGTGTCGTGGCTCGCCTTCGGCGCGTCCTCGGCAAGGGCCGAGGAGGGGATGTGGACGTTCGACAACTTCCCGATCGCCAGGGCCAACGCCACGCTCGGCACGAACATCGACCAGGGCTGGCTGGATCGAGTGCGTCTGGCGTCCGTGCGGCTGTCCGGCTGTTCGGCGGGCTTCGTGTCGAATGAAGGTCTGATCCTGACCAACCAGCATTGCGTCGCCTCCTGCGTCGCGGCCCTGTCGACGCCGGAGCGGAACTATGCGGAGACCGGCTTCCTGCCCCGCTCGCGCGACGAAGAGGTCAAGTGCCCCGGGCAGGTGGCCGAAGTGCTGACCGCCATCACCGACGTCACCGAACGGATGCAGGCCGCGGGCGCGGGTCTGGACGGGCAGGCCTTCACCCAGGCCCGTGACGCGGAGGCCGCCCGGATCGAGCAGGAAGCCTGCGGCGACGCCGCCGATCGCCGCTGCCAGGTGATCAGCCTGTACCGGGGAGGCCAGTTCAAACTCTACGATTTCCGTCGCTACGACGACGTCCGGCTGGCGTGGGCGCCTGAGGACCGCGCCTCGACCTTTGGCGGCGACCTCGACAACTTCTCCTTCCCGCGCTTCGCCATCGACGGCGCGTTCCTGCGCGCCTACGAGAACGGACAGCCGGCCCGGACGCCGAACTTCTTCCGTTGGAATCCCACGGCCCCCGAGGCGGGCGCGCCGGTGTTCCTCAGCGGCAATCCGGGCTCGACCCAGCGCCTGCTGACCCAGGACCAGCTGTACACCCTGCGCGACGTGGTGCTGCCGC
>JBKBUS010000225.1:0-4004 GCA_046290035.1 Brevundimonas sp. | reverse complement strand
GGCGGCGGCTACCTCGCCGTGGAGTTCGCCGGCATCTTCGCCGGCTTGGGGGTCGAGACGACCCTCGTCTATCGGGGCCCGAACATCCTGCGCGGCTTCGACGACGACGTCCGAGCGCATCTGGCCGACGAGATCGAGAAGCGCGGCGTCCGCGTGGTGCTGGGGACCCAGCACGAGAAGATCGAGAAGACCGACGCCGGGCTGCTGAACGTGCTGGACAACGGCCTGGAGATCGAGACGGACGTGGTGATGTTCGCCACCGGCCGCGTGCCGCACGTCAGGGGCCTGGGCCTCGAGACGGCGGGGGTGGAGCTGACAGAGCAGGGGGCGATCGAGGTCGATGAGTTCTCCCGCACGACGGCGGACAACATCTGGGCCATCGGCGACGTCACCGACCGTATGAACCTGACCCCCGTGGCCATCCGCGAGGCGGTGGCCTTCCACCAGACCGTGTATCGCGACGCGCCGACCCGCTTCGACTACGAGGCCGTGGCGACCGCCGTGTTCAGCCAGCCGCCGGTCGGGACGGTCGGCCTGTCCGAGGCCGAGGCGCGCCGCGCGTGCAAGAAGGGCGTGGACGTCTATCTGACCCGCTTCCGCCCGATGAAGTACGCCTTCACCGGCTCCGACGAGCGCATGCTGATGAAGCTGGTGGTGGACGCGGACACCCAGCGGGTGGTGGGCGTGCACATCGTGGGGCCGGACGCGCCGGAGATCATCCAGGTCGCCGCGATCGCCGTGAAGGCGGGCCTCACCAAACAGCAGTGGGACGCCACTTGCGCGGTGCATCCCACGGTCGCCGAGGAGCTGGTCACGCTGCGCGAGAAGCAGCGGCCGATGGACATGGCCGGCTAGCGCTTGAGGGCCCGCCCTGACACCACGGCCGCGTCGCCGAACCGGGCGCGCAGGGCGTCGATGGCTGTTTCGGTCTTCAGGGCCCGGGTCTCCTGGCTCTCGAACAGGCTGGAGGGCGCGTCCTCGGCGTCCATCACATCCATCATGCCGACGCCGATCAGGCGGTAGGGGCGGCCCAGTTCAGGCTTCAGCAGGCCGGCCGCGGCGGCGAACAGGCCGCGCGCCGTCTGCACCGGCTCCGCCAGGGTCTGGCGGCGGGTGACGATGCGGAAGTCGGTGCGCCGGAGCTTCAGCTGCACGGTGCGCGAGGCCAGCCCCGAGCGTCGCGCCTTTGCCGCCAGCTTCTCGCACAGCCGCCAGAGTTCGGCCTCCAACGCGGTCTGGTCCGAGAGGTCGTCGTTGAAGGTGGTCTCGGCGCTCATGCCGCGGCGGTCATGGTCCGGGTTCACCGCGCGGCTGTCGCGCCCGTGGGCGAGGTCCCACAGGCGCAAGCCCCATTCGCCATAGCGGCGCACGAGGTCCTTGGCATCGGCGCGGGCCAGATCCCCCACCGTGTCGAAGCCGTCGCTGCGCAGCGCCTTGCCGAACACCGGGCCTACGCCGGGCAGGATGGAGACGGACTTCGGGGCCAGGAAGCCTTGCGCCTCGGCCGCACCGATCACGGAGAAGCCGCGCGGCTTGTCCAGTTCCGACGCCACCTTGGCCAGGAACCGGTTCGGCGCCAGGCCGATGGAGACGGTCAGGCCCGTCTCGCCCTCGATGCGCTTCTGGAAGCGGATCAGCTGCAACGCCGCCGGCCCGCCGTTCAGCCGCTCGGTGCCCGAAAGGTCGGCCCACGCCTCGTCCAGCGACAGCGGCTGGATGAGCGGCGTAAGCCGCGCCAGCGCCCCGAGGATGCGCTGGCTCTCGGCGGCGTATTTGGCGAAGTCCGGCTTGACCACCACCGCGTCCGGACAGGCCTTGAGCGCCTTGAACATCGGCTGGGCCGACCCGACGCCGTACAGGCGGGCGATGTAGCAGGCGGTGGTCACCACCCCCCGACGTCCGCCGCCCACGATCACCGGCTTGTCGCGCAGCTCCGGCCGGTCGCGCTTCTCCACCGAGGCGTAGAAGGCGTCGCAGTCCATGTGGGCGATGGCGAGCGTATCGAGCTCGTCGTGGGCGACGACCCGCGGCGATCCGCAGGCGGCGCAGCGCAGAGGCGACGGCCGTTTTGGCGCCGTCCAGAAGCACTCCCTGCAGATGGCCTTCATGGCGGGCGCGGCCATGCTTCACGTCAACTTAAAGAATGTCGGTCCATGTTCCGACGCAACGAACAGGTGAGAGCCCGGCCGGCGGCGCGAAAGCCCCTGTCGTCGGGCGGTCCAGGTGATGATGTCGAAGAAGGTCCTCATCGTCGAGGATAACGAGCTGAACATGAAGCTCTTTCATGATCTGCTCGACTCGCAGGGCTACGAGACCCTTCAGACCCGCGAGGGCATGCAGGCGCTCGCCCTGGCGCGCCAGCACCGGCCGGACCTGATCCTGATGGACATCCAGCTGCCCGAGATCTCCGGCCTGGAGGTCACGCGCTGGCTGAAGGAAGACGAGGAGCTGTCGCACATCCCCGTCGTCGCCGTGACCGCCTTCGCCATGAAGGGCGACGAGGAGCGCATCCGCCAGGGCGGGTGCGAAGCCTACATCTCCAAGCCCATCTCGATCAGCTATTTCCTGGACACGGTTCGCAAGCACCTGGGGTAGGCCATGACCGCGCGTATCCTTGTGGTCGACGATGTTCCCGCGAACGTCCGCCTGCTCGAGGCGAAGCTGACGCTGGACTACTACGATGTCCTGACCGCCGCCGACGGACCCACGGCGCTGCGGATCGCCAAGGCCGAGCTGCCCGACATCGTCCTGCTGGACGTCATGATGCCCGGCATGGACGGCTTCGAGGTGTCGCGCCGGCTGAAGGCCGATCCTGCCACCCGGCATATCCCGGTCATCCTGGTGACGGCGCTCGACGGCCGCGAGGACCGGATCCAGGGGCTGGAGGCCGGGGCCGACGACTTCCTGACCAAGCCCATCGACGACGTGGTGCTGATGGCGCGCGTGCGTTCGATGATCCGGCTCAAGGCGGCGATGGACGAGCTGCGCGAACGCGAGGAGAGCGGTCGCCGGCTGGGGCTGGCCGAGGGGGTGGGGCGGCTACGGTCGTCGGGGGCCCGGGTGCTGGTGGTGGACGACAATCCGCAGCAGGCCAACCGGCTTCTGGCCGAGCTGGGCGGCGAGCACCGGGTGGTGCACGAGGCCGATCCGAACGCGGCCCTGATGACCTGTCGCGGCCCGGTGGACCTGCTGATCGTCAACGCGGCGGCCGACAGCTTCGACGGCCTGAGGCTGGCGGCGCAGGTGCGGTCGCAGGAGGCGTCGCGAAACCTCGCGATCCTGGCCATCGTCGATCCGGGCGAGCGGGCGCGGATGCTGAAGGCGCTGGAGCTGGGCGTGAACGACATCCTGTCGCGCCCGGTCGATCAGCAGGAGCTGGCCGCGCGGGTGCGGACCCAGGTTAAGCGCAAGCGCTACGCCGACTTCCTGCGGGAGAAGCTCGACTTCAGCCTGGAGATGGCGGTGACCGATCCGCTGACCGGGCTGCACAACCGCCGCTACATGACCAGCCAGCTGCAGGCCCTGTTGCAACGCGCCAACCACGGGGGCGAGCCCGTGGCGGCGCTGCTCCTGGACATCGACCATTTCAAGGGCGTCAACGACGGCTTCGGCCACGACGCGGGGGACGAGGTGCTGCGCGAGTTCGGGGTGCGGCTGGCCACCAACGTCCGGGCCGTCGATCTGCCCTGCCGGATGGGGGGCGAGGAGTTCGTCGTGATCATGCCGGGAACCCGGCTCGAGGACGCCCGACGCATCGCCGAGCGCATCCGCATGAACGTGGAGGCGGCGCCGTTCCGCATCCTGGGCGGCCAGGAGCTCCTGCCGGTGACCGTCTCGATCGGCGTGGCCGCCTCGGTCGCGCCGCACGAGACGCCGGAGAGCCTGCTCAAGAGGGCCGACGACGGGGTCTATGAGGCGAAGTCGCGCGGCCGCAACGTGGTCGTCGCGCGGGCGGCCTGATCCTGAAACGCAAAACGCCCGGCCGAGGCCGGGCGTCGGATCGG
>JBKBUS010000224.1:0-4008 GCA_046290035.1 Brevundimonas sp. | reverse complement strand
GGGCGGCCCGTCCGATCCACCAGCGGCTGATAGACCAGGCCGATCTCGCCGGCGGCGAGGGCCGCTCTCAGCCTTTGCCCCATGGCGGCCGCAGGCGCGGGCGCGTTGAAGGCGGATAGGGTGCGCCGCAGCAGACCGTCCAGCCGCTCCAGGTCCGTCGGCCCGCAGGCCAGGGCCGAGGCTTCCACGGCGGACGCCGCCTCGGACACGGCCTGGGCCCCGAGATTGAGGCTCATAGACCTGAGCGCATGGGCCGCGCGGGCGAGCGCCTCGCCGTCCCCGGCGGCGGCGGCGGCCCGGGCCTCGGCCATCTTGAGGGGCGCCTGATCCGCATAGAGGCCGTGGATACGGTCGAAGAACCCGGCGCGGCCGTTGAGGCGCATCTCCTCCAGCCCCGCGCGGACGGCGGGATCCAGCAGACGATCGTCCACGGCCGGCATGTCGGTCGTCGTCACGTGCGGCTCCGCTTTCCCCGTCGCCGCAAAAGCTCCACAGTGGGCGAGAAGTTCCCGGCGAAGGTCGCCCAGACTGAACGGCTTGTGGATCACCCCGTCCATGCCGCAGCCCCGCCAGGCCTCGGCGGCGGCCCCGACGACGTGGGCGGTCAGGGCCAGGATGGGGGTGCGGGGCCGCCCGCGCTCGAGCTCCTCCGCCCGGATGCGCCGCGCGGTCTCGAACCCGTCCATCTCCGGCATCGAGCCGTCCATGAGGACGAGGTCGAAGGAGTCTTCCCGCATCCGTTCGATGGCCTCGGGGCCGCTTTCGGCGACGGTGGCCCGGGCGCCGAGCTTGGTCAGCGCCTCGACCGCGACCTCGCGGTTGACCTCGGCGTCGTCGACGACCAGCACATGGGCGCCGGGGAAACGCACGTCGTCGGTCCGCGCGGCCGTCTGCTCAGCAAGTCGCGGCCGCTCGCCGCGCGACATCTGTTCGAGCACGCTCCTGAGGTCGGCGAGACGCAGCGGACGCGCCAGGCAGCAGGTCTCCGGACGTCGTTCGGCCAGGACGGCGGCGGCCTCTTCGCTGTCGCAGACCGCAATCCCGAAGCTCGGAGGCGAGGCGGCGCCGCTGATCACGGCGTCGGCCTCGTCCGAGACCTCGCCGCCCAGGGCCCGCACATAGCGTGTGACGGCGACCCGCGTCATCTCGGGAAGCGCCTCCAGGCGCACGCTGAACCCGTCCAGCCCGATGGGCGACGCCGAGAATTCGCCGGCGGGCAAGGGGACGCGGAAGGCGAAGGTCGAGCCCTCGCCCAGGCGGCTCGACAGATCCCAGCTTCCCCCCATGGCCTTCACCAGGCGATCGCAGATGGTGAGCCCCAGGCCGGTGCCGCCGAACCGGCGCGTCGTCGTCTGGTCCATCTGGGAGAAGGCGTCGAACAGACCGGGCAGCTTGTCCTGCGGAATGCCGGGCCCCGTGTCGCGCACGGCGATCCGAACCGCGCCGTCCGGCGTCGGCTCCGCCGTCATCAGGACCCCGCCGCTCTCGGTGAACTTGATGGCGTTGTTGACCAGATTGGACACGACCTGGCGAAGGCGCGTCGGGTCCCCCAGCACCGCGTTGAGCGCCGGATCGACATAGACCGCCAGATCCAGGGACTTCTCGGCGGCCTTGGGGGCGAACAGGCTCGCCACATCCTCAAGCACCTCCGCGAGGTCCAGTTGGACGGCCTCCAGCTCCAGCTTGCCCGCCTCCACCTTCGAGAAGTCGAGGATGTCGTTGATGATGCCCAGCAGGGTGCGACCCGACTTGGCGATCACGCCCGCGTGCCGCTTCTGCTGTTTCGGCAGGTCGGCGTCAGCCAGCATCTCGCTCAGCGCCAGGACGCCGTTCAGGGGGGTGCGGATTTCATGGCTCATGACCGCCAGGAAGTCCGACTTGGCCTCGTTCGCCGCCTCGGCGGCCCGTTTGGCGGCGGACAGTTCGGCGGTGCGCGCCTCGACCTGGGCCTCGAGCGTTTCGATGTGAGCCGCGATGCGCGCGTCCCGCTCGCGAATGCCGGCGAGAAGGGCGTCGAAGCCGTCGACGAGATCGCCGACCTCGCCCTCGGCCTTCACCTCCAGGCGCGAGGTGAAATCCTGCGCGTGGTGAGCCTGACGGACCCTGTGGGCCAGCGCCACGATCGGGCGGCTGATCCGGGCGGCGACCTTCATCGCCACCAGAAGACCGGCCAGCAACGCCGCGAGGGCGCCCGCGAGCGTGGTCCACAGCGTGGATACCAGACGCTCCCGCAGCGCGGGCGTGCGGCTGAACAGGGTGATGGAGCCGACCCGCTCGCCCTCGCTGACCACCGGCGCGGTGACCTGGATCGAGCCGGTGCGCAGCAGCGTCCAGATCGACGGCGCCTCCGCCGCGTGCCGGACGTCCGCGTCGCTGAGCAGGCGGGCCCCGGCCCCCGTCTCCGCCAGGAGGGCGCCGTTCGTCTCCAGCCGCGCGTAGCTGACGTCGGGCATGCGGCTGATCGAGCGGATCGCGGTGAAGGCCTCGGCGCGATCGGCGCGGCGCACAGCGTCCGCCGCCAGGGAGCCGATCACCTCCGCCGTCCGGGTCAACCGGTCGACCTCCGCCGCCGACTGCCGACGCAGCTCCACCCAGGACGTCACGCCCGCCGTCACCACGAAGGAGACAAGCAAAGACGCCAAGACCAGCAGTACAAGCTTGGCCATAACGCTCGAGAGCTTGTGTACGGAGCCGGACAATAGCTTCATCTGATGCAGGTTAGAGGCTGATATTATACCTCCCGTTAACGGCACAGGCCCTAGAGACTACGAACCGGTCGGGGGACTGGTGAGGCCAGACAGCCTCGAGGGGCATGCGTGGCGTGTCGAGTTTCTTTTACGTCCTGGACGAACCGGCGCGGCTGTTGTTCGTCGACGACGACCCGATCCTGCGGGAGTTCGCGCAGGTTCATCTCGCGTCGACCTGCGCCCGCGTGGACGTGGCGGCGGACGGCATCGAGGCGCTCGAAGCGCTGGGGCGCGCCACCTATGATCTTGTTCTCGTCGATCTGGAGATGCCGCGCATGAGCGGCCTGGACCTGCTGGCGCATCTGCGGGCCGACGTCGCGACGGCCCGCCTGCCCGTGATCGTCGAGACCGGACGCGAGGACGTGGCCGCCATCGACCGGGCGTTCGAAATCGGGGCCACCGCCTTCGTCACCAAGCCGCTGAACTGGCGGCTGCTCACCTACCAGATCCGCTTCGCGCTGCGGGCGGCCCGTTCGGAAGCGGCCCTTCGCCTTGAACGAAGGCGCCAGCCGGCGGAGGCGTGACCGTGGGGCTCCTGTCTTCAGCAACGACGCGGCTTCAGGCGTTCAGCTCCGAACAGGCGGGCAACATCGCCTTGATGTTCGCCATCCTTCTCCCGGGCCTGGCCCTGATGACGGCCGGCGCCGTCGACTTGGCCCATGTGACGTCGTCGCGCGCACGCCTGCAGGACGTGGCCGACGCCGCGGCGCTGGCGGCGGCCCAGGAGCTGGGTCTCGCCATCGACGACGCGTCCGCGGTCTCCCGCGCCGGCGCCTTCGTGCAAAGCCATCTGGCCAGCTGGCCAAATGCGCCGACGGTGACCCCCGCCATCAGCGTCCTGGACCTGGACGGACGCCGCGTCATCGAGGTTCACCTGGACGGACACCGCCCCTCCTTCTTCATGAGTCTATTGCCCCCGGGCGGCTGGAACTTCTCGGCCACGGCCCGGGCCACGTCCGTCGGCATGACGCCGCTCTGCGTGCTCACCACGGCCGACACCAAGGACAAGGTGCTGAACGTCAAGGACTCCAGCCGTCTGCGGGCGCCGGCGTGTCTTGTCCACTCCAACCGGGACATCCTGGTGGAGGGCGGGCGGATCGAGGCGGCGATGGTTCAGGCCGTCACGTCGGCGCGCGGCACGATCCTGCCGGGGGCCGGCACGGGCGCGGCGGTGATCGAAGACCCGTTCGCCGGTCTCGCCCTCGACAACAGCCGCCCCTGTTCGGACGGCAACGGTCGTCAGGTGAACATCGACAGCGGC
>JBKBUS010000223.1:1164-4016 GCA_046290035.1 Brevundimonas sp. | reverse complement strand
GCGCCCTCTGGTCGGGGTCATAGGCCGACCGGACCGCCTCGGTGTCGACGGATGTCCCGGCCGGTTGGGGAGGGAGACCGAAGATCCGGTAGACCTCGTCCGACCATGTCGTCTCGCCCGTCGCCGTCCGCCGCCAGTGACCGACGTGCGAGACCGACTCGGCCATTTCGAGCAGCCGTCTCTTCTCCTCGGCCGCGAGCCGTTCCGTGGTCAGCTCCAGCTGTTCGGTGACCAGATCCGCCAGTTCGCGCAGCAGGGCGCGATCGGCGTCGGAGAACCGGCGCGGCTTCGTATCGAGAATGCAGAGCGTGCCCAGATTGTAGCCCGCAGCGGTGGTCAACAGGGCGCCGGCGTAGAACCGCACGTGAGGCTCGCCGGTGACGAGCGGATTGTCGGCGAATTCCGGATCCTTCGCCGCGTCCTCGACAACGAGGACGCTGCGCCCGGGCAGCAGCAGGGCGCGGCTGCAGAAGGCCTCGCGCCGGCCGGTCTGCCGGGCCTCGAAGCCGTGCCGGGCCTTGAACCACTGACGCTCGGCGTCGATCAGCGACACCAGCGCCGTCGGGACGTCGAACAGGGCGGCGGCCAGCCGCGTGAGCCGGTCGAAACGGGGTTCGGGCGGCGTGTCCAGCACCCTCAGCGCCTGCAGGGCGGCGAGTCGTTCGCGTTCGTTCTCCGGCGTCCCCGCGGGAGCCGACAGGGGCGGATCGACGTCGGTGCTCATGGCGCAGCCGCTCCCTCGCTTGCCGGCGCCCCGAAGCCTTTCCGGGTCATCGTTCCCCAGGACTGGCTGCGCCGCAGATATTGCCAGACCCCGCGCAGCCTCCAGAGGTTGTTCAGCTGCCGGTAGCCGAAATTCTCGAGGATCGCGACGAAGGTCAGCAGCACCAGATCGCGGGCGCGCGGGAAGCGCCTCAGACTGGACTCCTCCAGGGCCAGCGACCCGACGGAAATCACCACGCCGAAGGTGAAGGTGACGGCGGCGAAGGCCAGCAGATATTCGATCGACAGCAGGCCCGTCAGCCAGAACAGCGGGATGAGGAAATAGCCCGCCAATTCGACGATGGGCCCCAGCACGTCGACCAGGAAGACATAGCCGAAACCGACGAATCCCACCCGCCCGTATTTGCGCCGGAACATCATGTCCCAGTGACGCTCGAAGGTCTCGAGCGAGCCCCGGTGCCAGCGGGCCCGCTGACGGCCGAGGACGCGCAGGTCTTCCGGCGCCTCGGTCCAGCAGACCGGCTCGGGCACGAAGGCGACCCGATAGGGCAGTCCGCGGTCCCGCATGAGCCTGTGGAGTTTGACGACCAGCTCCATGTCCTCCCCGACCGTCCCGCGGGTGTAGCCGCCGGCTTCGATGACGCGATTGCGGCGGAACAGTCCGAAGGCGCCCGAGATGATGGTCAGGGCGTTGATGCGGCTCCACGCCAGACGGGCCATCAGAAAGGCCCGCAGATACTCCACGGTCTGCAGCAGGGCGAGCAGGTTGCGGGGCGGCCGGACCTCCAGCACCCGGCCGTGTTCGATCCGGCAGCCGTTGGCGATGCGCACCGTGCCGCCGACCGCCACCGTCCGCTCGGGGTCCTCGACGAAGGGCCTGACCGCGCGCAGCAGGGCGTCGGGCTCGAGCAGGGAGTCGGCGTCCATCGAGCAGAAGATCGGCGCGCGAGAGACATTGATGCCCGCGTTGAGGGCGTCGGCCTTGCCGCCGTTTTCCTTGTCCACGACGATCAGTCGCGGCTGGTGGGTTGCGCCATAGACCCCGCGGATCGGCTGGTGGTCGATCGGCAGGTCGTAGTGCCGTTCGATGGGCCGCAGACCGAAACCGTCGATCAGGACCTGAAGCGTGCCGTCGCTCGACCCGTCGTTGATGACGATCACCTCGAAGCTCGGATACTGCAGCGACAGCAGCGAACGGACGCTCTCGGTGATGGTCAGGGCCTCGTTGTAGGCCGGGGCCAGCAGGGCGATGGGCGGCGAGGCGTCCGCATAGCGCCGCCAGAGCAGGCCGCCCGACGGCGTCGGCGGAGTCTGGATCAGCGCCGCCGCCGCCAGGCCCAGCTGAATTAGATAGACGAGGTTCTGCAGCAGGCCGGTCACGATGACGAAGATCGCGATCGACTGGGCCAGCGCCGCCAGCCAGTGCAGGATCAGGGCGCTCATGCGGCCGTCCGCGCCAGGCCGCGTTCCGCCAGCGCCAGCGACGCGGCCCTTCGCGGCAGATCGCCCTGCCCGGCCGCCGCCGCCCGCAGACCTTTCAGACCCGAGGCGCCCAGGGCCGACAAGGCTTCGCCGGCGCGGAAACGAACCCACCAGACGGGGTCCGAAAGCTGGGTGATGAGCAGCGGCACGGCGGTCTTCAGCCCGATCCGCCCGGCCGCCTCGCAGGCGGCCGACCGCACCATCCACACCGGATCCTCGAGGGCCGCGAGGATGCGAGATTCGGCCGCCGGGTGACCCATGACGGCGAGTCCCCGCACGGAGGCGATCCTCAACTCCACGTCGGGCGCGGTGGCGCCGATGCAAAGGGGCTGAAGGGCCCGGAAATCGCCGCTGGCGCCGAGCGCCTCGGCCAGGATCACCCGTGCCTTCGGCGGCGTCGCGGGATCGCCGAAGGCGTGCAGGGCGGCCCGGGTGTCGCTGTTCACCAGCCGGCGCATGAGGGGAAGATAGAGCAGGGAGTCCGACCCCCGGCTGCGGTGAACCTCCTGCAGAACCTCGGCCAGCGGCGGGGCGGCGTCGAGCTCGATCAGCGATCGCATCAGGGCCACCCGCAGATTCCCGTGGCGCGTCCGGGCCAGCGCCGCCTTCAGGGCCTCGACTGTCTCCGGGCCCGGAAAGTGCGACAG
>JBKBUS010000223.1:0-1154 GCA_046290035.1 Brevundimonas sp. | reverse complement strand
CCGGCGATGCCGCCCCGGAACAGGCGGCGGCGGAATCGTTGGTCCATCTTGATCGACTGCAGGGCCTCCAGCAGCCTTTCCCGCTCGCCCCCCCGGACCATGGCCAGCAGTTCGAGCAGCGCCTCCCCCATCACCCGCGCGCGATGGTCGACGCCGCGCAGCCGTCCCAGGGCGTCCCCCGCCCCGTTCATGACGTCAAGAAAGGCGTCGCAGGCCCGGTCGCGGTCACGGCCGCGTCGCGCGTCCCTTTGCTCCCGGAACAGGCGGCCGACGACCAGGGCGGATATCCAGGCGAGGGCCGCCAGGACCAGCACGATCGACGTCCACCACAGGAGCAGCAAGCCTTCCATCAGAAGCGCAGGCCGAACCCGACGGTGGCTTCGCGCCGGTCATAGGCGCCGCGATCCTCGGACACCGCGCCGATGCGCAACCTCAGACGATCGGTGACGTCGATGTCGGCGCCGACGCTCCAGGCCGCCACCTCGACGGTCACCCCTTCCGAGCTTTCAGGGGCGTCGGCATAGCCGAGCCGCAGTCCGAGGCGGGGGGTGGCCTGCCAGCGCGACTGGAGGGCCCAGCCCTGGCGATCCTCGCCGCTCTCGTCGCGGACGACGATCCATCGGGCCGCCAGTTGCAGCCTCTCGGGCAAGATCTCCACGACCAGTCCGGGCTGGACCGCGGTCACCGTGCCGGTCGGATAGCGGGCCGTCGAGGCGTCGAGGGTGGCCGACAACCGGTCTGTCAGGCGCGCCTGCCCGCCGACGCCCAACATCAATTCGGGCCGATAGTCCGCGTCCGGCGCGCCGCCGAGCAGGACGTAGGCCCCGCCGCGGCCGAACCGTCGATCCAGGCGCGCCTCGACATAGGTGTCGCGGTTGTCGAACCGTTCGGTCGCCTCGACCGCCAGGGCGGCGCTCCAGCGGTCGGTGAGGGCGCCCGCCACCGCGACGCGCGCCTCGGACCAGTCCGGAAAGCCGCCCGAGAGTTCGCTGCGCGCCACGCCGACGTCCAGACGCCATCGCGGCGGCTCGGCCAGCGTCCGGGCCAGGGCGGCCGCCTCGGCGTCTCCCGGGGCCAGCCGGACGGCCTCGGCCGCCTCCCGGCGTGCAGTCGCCAGATCGCCGCGTCGCTGGGCGACCCGGGCCAGGCCGGTC
>JBKBUS010000222.1:0-4021 GCA_046290035.1 Brevundimonas sp. | reverse complement strand
ACTCAGCAGGCGATAAGCGGGGGCTTCGTGCGCGCCGTGCTCGATGGCGTGGTCCTTGTGGGCCAGTTCCTCGTCGCGAAACTTCGTCAGCTCGGCCGCAAGCTCGGGAACGCGCTCGCGGATTTCCGCGATCTGGCGGTCGTAGTGCTCGCCGATGACCGTCTCGACCGCCTCGGTGCAGGCGTGCGCCGCCTTCTCGCCCATCAGGGCGGTGCCGGCCCCGAGCGCATGCGCCGCCATCCGCCAGAACGGGAGGAGCACGGTCGGCCGCACCCGATGTTCGTTCAGCAGCTCCTGGAAGCGGGCCAGATGCACCGCCTCGTGGCCCTGCATCTCGGTCAGGTCCTCGGTGATGCCTTCACGGCCCTTGCGGCCCCGGAAGACCGCCTTCTGGGCGCGAT
Source organism: Brevundimonas sp. (assembly GCA_046290035.1). Lineage (GTDB taxonomy): Bacteria > Pseudomonadota > Alphaproteobacteria > Caulobacterales > Caulobacteraceae > Brevundimonas. The sequence goes on along the minus strand of JBKBUS010000222.1, from coordinate 3,620 downwards.
AGATCTCCACCGCCCCGAACTCGCCCGCGTGGTCCACGCGCAGGATCTCGGCCAGGCGCGCGCGGGTCTGGCCGGCGCCGGGCCGGGGCAGCGGGATGCGGAGGGCGTCACTTCCTGGGGGCACGGGCGTCCTTGGGTCGCTTGGCGGCGAGCAGGCTGAAGATCGCCAACGCCGCGCTGATCAGGGCGTTCCAACCTGCCATGCTAACGCCCAGGAAGCTCCACGCCACGGCGTCGCACATGGCCGGGCGCGCCTCCGGGCCGACGCCGAGCGCCAGGGCCGTCAGGCTCTCCAGATCCGCCGTCGCGCCGCCCGCGCAGGCGGCCGGAAGCTCCCACCAGTCCAGCTCTCCGCCCGCATGGAAGCCCGCGGTGATCGCGCCGGTGGTGAAGACGCAGAACAGCAGGAAGGCCGCGATGCGCGGGGTGCCCCGGCTGGCCCGGCTGAACAGGGTCCAGGCAGTCGCGATCAGGGCGATGGCGGCCGCCGCCCAATAGACCTCCCGCTGCTTGAGACAGAGGTTGCACGGAGCCAGGCCGCCGAACCGCTCGAAGGCGTGCGCGGCGCCCAGCATGGCGAGCGACGCCAGCAGCGCGAAGCTGGTCCACCAGCGGGTCAGGAGGCGATAGAGGCCCATGGACCGCATCCTTAACCGCGCGCGCGGGCTTCGTCGATCGGGCTCAACCGCCGGTGAAGCGCTGGGTCAGGGCCACCGCCCATCCGGCGCCCAGCCAGAAGGCGATGATGACCGTGATCAGGGCCCCGGCCCAGGCGGTGGCGATCGCCGCGCCGCCGGCCACGAACAGCCCGTCGCGCTGGATCAGGCCGACGGCCAGCAGCGTCAGCGCCACGGACGGGATGGTGTTGGTCAGCGGCAGGACGATCGTCACGGTCGCCAGGATCATGAAGGCCGCCGCCGCCCGCTCAGCCCAGCCCTGGGCGAAGATCTTCAGCCGCGGCCGGCTGACCCGCTCGAACCAGCCCATGCGCTTGACGGCGAAGTCGCCCATCCGGTCCAGCCAGACCTTGGAGACGCGTCGGTCGAGGATCTGGCGCGGCAGCCAGGGCTCCTCGCGGCCCACGAGCATCTGCCCCGCCAGCAGAAGGACGGGAATGCCCACGATCTGCGGCACGCCATAAAGCGCCGGCACCAGGCACGGCACCGCCAAGATCAGGATGAGAATGCCGAAGCTGCGTTCGTCCAGCCGGTCGACGATCTCGCCGATCGTCATGCCTTCGGGCCCCGAAGTCTCCGACAGCCGTGCGATCAGGCGGATGAAGCTGTGGTCGCCCTTGTCGCGATGCAGGTCCGGCTGGCTCATGGCGGCTGCGATATCCGATCGGCGAAGGGCTGGCGAGGGGCCTCACGTCTGCGCGACGGAACAAGCCTCGGGTTGGCTTGTGGAGCCGTCGTGACTAGGTTCCCGGCCAAACGCGCCGGGCAGGCGCCCGCGCCCAGGTTCAGGAGACGACCATGGCTGACGACATGACCCCCGCCCAGCGGCTGGACGCGGACAATCCGCTCGGCGTCGACGGCTTCGAGTTCGTGGAGTTCACCGGCCCCGAGCCCGAGGCGATGATCGGGCGGCTGGAGCTGATGGGCTTCACCCAGACCCACGTCTGCGCCGAAACCGACGTCGTGCGCCTGAAACAGGGCGACATCACCCTGCTGGTGAACCGCTCGCCCAAGGGTCAGGCCGGGGAGTTCGCGCGGGAGCACGGGCCGTCGGCCAACGGCATGGCCTTCCGCGTGGCCGACGCCAAGGCGGCCTTCGAAGGCGCGGTCGCCCGTGGCGCGCGCCCGGCCGAGGCGCACCAGGGCGGGGCGCTGGGCGCCGACTACCCCTATGTGCTCCAGGGCATCGGCGGCTCGCTGCTCTATCTCGTGGACAAATACGGCGAGGCCGGCTCGCTCTACGACGGCTGGGACGAGATCGAGGGCTGGGAGGAGGCGGAGCGCAAGAACTCGGTCGGCCTCTACTGCCTGGACCACCTGACCCACAACGTGCGGCGCGGGCAGATGCGCAACTGGTCCGGCTTCTACGGCTCGGTGTTCAACTTCCAGGAACAGAAGTACTTCGACATCAAGGGCAAGGCGACGGGCCTGTTCAGCCAGGCGATGATCGCGCCGGACAAGGCCATCCGCATCCCGCTGAACGAGAGCCAGGACGAGAACAGCCAGATCGAGGAGTTCCTGCGCCGCTACAACGGCGAGGGCATCCAGCACATCGCGCTGGCCACCGACGACATCTTCGAGACCGTCGAGGAGATGCGGCGACGCGGCATCGCCTTCCAGGACACGATCGAGACCTACTTCGAGCTGATCGACAAGCGCCTGCCCAACCACGGCGAGGACGTCGAGCGCATGCGCAAGAACCGCATCCTCATCGACGGGTCCGACGAGGACGGCATCCTGCTGCAGATCTTCACCCAAGACACCTTCGGCCCGATCTTCTTCGAGATCAGTCAGAGGAAGGGCAACCAGGCCTTCGGCGAGGGCAACTTCCAGGCGCTGTTCGATTCCATCGAGCTGGACCAGATCCGGCGCGGCGTCATCAAGGTCGACGCCTGAGGATCGCCGGGGTTGCGCCCGCCCTCATGGCTGCCGTTCCTGGGCCCCCCGGTCGCCGGCCTGACCGCCGGCGTGCTGGGGCGGTCGGAGCCCAACGTCTGGCTGTTGATCCTGGTGGCGACGGCGGTCGGCTTCCTGCCGATCATCGCCTATCGCCTGTGGAAACGCTGGCATCACCGCCGGCCTGACTAAGGCTGGCTCCGGGGGACCTTCACCGATGCGATCCGTCGTCATGCTCGCCGCCGCCGTCCTGGCGGTCTGCACGCCCTGTGCGGCCCAGGACCGGCCCGCCTGGTCCTTCGCCATCCACGGGGGCGCGGGGGTGATCGAGCGGGCGGACCTGTCGCCGGAGCAGGACGCCGCCTATCGCGCCGCCCTGACCCGCGCGCTCGAGGCGGGCGGCGAGGTGCTGCAGGCCGGCGGGTCCGCGCTGGACGCCGTCGAGGCGGCGATCCGGATCATGGAGGACGATCCGCTCTTCAACGCAGGCCGGGGCGCGGTCTTCACCGCCGCCGGCCGCAACGAGCTCGACGCCGCCGTCATGGACGGGACGACCCGCAACGCCGGGGCCGTGGCGGGGCTCACCCGGACGCGCCATCCCATCGCCGCCGCCCGCGCGGTCATGGAGGACTCCCCGCACGTCATGCTGATCGGCGAGGGGGCCGAGGCCTTCGCCGCCGCCCAGGGTCTGGAGCAGGTCGATCCGGCCTTCTTCTTCACCGAGACCCGCTGGCGGGCGCTGGAGCGGACATTGCGCGAACGCGGCGAGCCGATCCCGGAGCGCCCCTCGGGCGTCCCCCCGTCCGGCGCGATGGCCGCCGTGGCGCAACCGCCGCTGGATGAGCGCAAGTTCGGCACCGTCGGCGCGGTGGCGCTGGACCGAGAGGGCCGGCTGGCGGCCGGCACCTCCACCGGCGGCATGACCGCCAAGCGCTGGGGCCGGGTCGGCGACGTGCCGGTCATCGGCGCGGGCACCTACGCCTCCAACGCCGACGGCTGCGCCGTCTCGGCCACGGGCTCGGGCGAGTACTTCATCCGCGCCACGGT
>JBKBUS010000221.1:0-4037 GCA_046290035.1 Brevundimonas sp. | reverse complement strand
AGGCCGCTTTCGCCAGCTCGTGCGACATCGCCAAGAGCGTGCTGTCGAACGCCGGCGTCTCCTACACCAACGAAGCGGCGCCCGCGGGGACGGTGGCGCGGGTGCGGGTCGGCAACGTCGAGGTCCCGTCCGCCGAGGGCGAGGCCCTGGCGCCCGCCGAACTCGTCCAGACCCGCGCCGAGGTGCAGGGCCGCATCCAGGCCGCCCTCGCCGCCGCCGGCTATCCCGACCGCGCCGACCCCGCCCGGATCGACCGGGTGCAGGTGTTCCTGATCCTGATGGTGTTCATCGTGGCCGCGACCGCCCTGTACGGTCCCCAGGCTGCGGCCTTGGTCGAGCTGTTCCCCACCCGCGTCCGCTACACGGCGATGAGCCTGCCCTACAACATCGGGACCGGCTGGGTAGGGGGCCTGCTGCCGGCGACCAGCTTCGCGCTGGTGGCGGCGTCCGGCGACATCTATTTCGGCCTCTGGTACGCCGTCGCCTTCACCGCCGTGGCGGTGGTGGTCAGTCTGATCTGGCTGCCCGAGACCAGGGGTCGCGATCTGAACGACATCCAGACCTGACGCGTTGGAGCCAGGTCCCCACAGTCTGGAGGCTCCCATGTCCGCTTCGCGCGACGCCGGCCTGAAGCTCATTCGCGAGCACGCCCTGATCGACGGCAAGCCGGTGACCGGCGCCGCCTGGATCGACGTCGACGATCCGGCGACCGGGCAGGTCGTCGGACGCATCCCCGACCTCGGCGCCGCCGAGACCCAGCGGGCCGTCGCGGCGGCGACGCGCGAGTTCCCCGCCTGGTCGCGGGAGGACCCGCACAGGCGCGCCGCCATCCTGCGCGACTGGGCCCGCCTCATCGACGAGAACACCGAGGCGCTCGGCGCCCTCATGGCCATCGAGAACGGCAAGCCCTTCGAGGAGGCCAAGGGCGAGGTGGCCTACGCCAACGGCTTCATCAAATGGTTCGCCGGCGAGGCCGAGCGTCTCATCGGCGACACCCAGGACAGCCCGCTGGGACACACGTTGGTGACCTTCCGCCAGGCGATCGGCCCGTGCGCCCTGATCACGCCCTGGAACTTCCCGGCCGCCATGCTGACGAGGAAGCTCGGCCCTGCTTTCGCCGCCGGCTGCACCGCCGTGGTCAAGCCGGCCAGCCAGACGCCCTTCACGGCCATCGCCCTGGTGGAGCTGGCCTATCGCGCCGGCGTGCCCGGCGGCGCGTTGAACCTGGTGACCGGCGACGCGGCGACCATCGGGGGCGTGCTGACCGCGTCGCCGGACATCCGCAAGCTCAGCTTCACCGGCTCGACCCCCGTCGGCCGCAAGCTGATGGAGCAGTCGGCCCCCACCCTGAAGCGGCTGTCGATGGAGCTGGGCGGAGCCGCCCCCCTGATCGTCTTCGCCGACGCGGACCTGGATCATGCCGCCGAGGAGACGGTGAAGGGCAAGTTCCGCAACTCGGGCCAGACTTGCGTCTGTCCGAACCGGGTCTATGTCGAGGCCCCGGTCGCCGAGGCCTTCGCCGCCAGGCTGGCCGACAGGGTCGCCGGGCTGAAGGTCGGGCCGGCCTTCGAGAACGGCGTCAAGGTCGGCCCCCTGATCGAGCCGAAGGCGCTAGACAAGGTGCGCCGGCATCTGGATCACGTGCGGTCGACCGGCGGCCGGGTCCTGACCGGGGGCGAGGATCACCCCCTGGGCGGCCGCTTCTTTCAGCCGACCGTGACGCTGGGGGGCGAGGAGAGCCTGTTCCGCGAGGAGGAGACCTTCGGACCGCTCATTCCCGTCTTCCCGTTCGCCGATGAAGCCGAAGTCATCCGGCTGGCCAACGGGTCGGAGTTCGGCCTGGCCTCCTACCTCTTCACCCGCGACCTTGACCGGGCCTTCCGCGTCGGCCGCGCCATCGAGGCCGGTATGTGCGGGATCAATACCGGTCTGATGTCCACCGCCGTCGCCCCCTTCGGCGGGGTCAAGTCCTCCGGCTACGGTCGCGAGGGCTCCACCCACGGCATCGACGAGTATGTGGACATCAAGACCCTGACGCTGGCGCTGCGCCGCTAGACCGGCAGCGCCGCGCGCTTGACCACCGTCCGCATCGCGACCGAGGACGACACCCGGTTCACCCCCGGCAGGCGGGTAAGGGCCTTGGCGTGCAGCCGCTCCAGATCGTCCACGTCGCGCACCACCAGCCTGAGCAGGTAGTCGGACCCGCCGGTCATCAGATAGCATTCCATCACCTCCGGAACGGCCGCGACCGCCTGTTCGAAGGCGGTCAGAGCGGCTTCCGACTGGGACGCCAGGGTGACGGTGACGAAGACGCTGATCGGCAGGCCGACCGCCCGTTCATTGATCACGGCGGCGTACCGTCCAATGACCTCAGCCGCCTCCAGCGCCTTCAGCCGGCGCAGGCAGGCGCTTTCGGAAAGCGCCACCTGTCTCGCGAGGTCGGCGTTGGTCATGCGCCCCTCCGCCTGCAGCAGCCGCAACATCTTGCGATCGATCGCATCCAGTTCGACGGCAGAAACTGTCTTCATCGGCAAGGTCCTTCGCAGAGACTGCGAAGATAGACGGCATCCGAGGCCGGAAGAAGCACGAACGCGCCGCCGGACCGGCGATATCCTGACGCCAATCAGAACACCTCAGGGAGAGCGTCATGCGCGTCGGCGTACCGAAGGAGATCAAGACGAACGAGCACCGGGTCGGCCTGACCCCGACGGCGGTGCGCGAATATGTGGCCGCGGGTCATCAGGTGGCGGTGGAGACGGGCGCGGGCCTGGGCGCGGGCTACACCGACGAGGACTTCATCCGCGCCGGGGCGACGATCTCGCCGGACGCCGCGACGGTCTTCGCCGAGGCCGAGATGATCGTGAAGGTGAAGGAACCCCAGCCGTCCGAGTGGGTGCGGCTGCGCAAGGACCAGATCCTGTTCACCTACCTGCACCTGGCGCCCGATCCCGAACAGACCAAGGGATTGATGGCGTCGGGCTGTGCGGCCGTCGCCTATGAGACCGTCACCGACGCCAAGGGCGGGCTGCCGCTGCTGGCGCCGATGTCGGAGGTGGCGGGCCGGATCGCCGTCTTCTCGGCCGCCGAGACGCTCTTGAAGCACAACGGCGGCATGGGCCTGCTGTTCTGCGGCGTGCCCGGCGTGGCCCCGGCGCGGGTGCTGGTTCTGGGCGGCGGCGTCGTCGGCCTGAACGCCGCGCGCATGGCGGCCGGTCTGGGCGCCGAGGTCGTGGTGATGGAGCGTTCGATCCCGCGCATGGCCTATATCGACGAGGTCACCGGCGGCCGGGTCATCACCCGCTATTCCTCGATCGGCGCGATCGACGAGGAGGTCGTCAAGGCCGACGTGGTCATCGGCGCGGTGCTGGTGCCTGGCGCCGAAGCCCCCAAGCTTATCAAGAAGAGCCACCTGAAGCAGATGAAGCCCGGCTCCGTGCTGGTCGACGTCGCCATCGACCAGGGCGGCTGTTTCGAGACCAGCCGCGCGACGACGCACCAGGATCCGACCTATGAGGTCGACGGCGTGGTTCACTACTGCGTCGCCAACATGCCGGGCGCCGCCCCGCGCACGAGCTCGGAAGCCCTCAACAACGCCACCCTGCCGTTCGGCCTGGCGTTGGCCAGGGACGGGCTGGAGGCCCTGCGCAAGAACCCGCACCTGGCGCGGGGGCTGAACGTGCTGAACGGCGAGATCACCTATCCGGCGGTGGCCGAGGCGATGGGCCTGGACTGGACCGACCCGTTCGGCGTCTGGCCCCACGGCTGAAAGCTGGACCGGTAGGGGGCGACGAACCGCGTGCTCGTGCGTTAAGCTATCCCCCTCCCCGCTGCCCAGGATGGACATGACCCAGTCGCCCGCCCGCGTCCGCAAGGCCGTGCTGCCCGTCGCCGGCCTCGGCACCCGTGTGCTGCCCGGCACCAAGACCACGCCGAAAGAGCTGCTGAACGTCGTCGACCGGCCGATCCTCAGCTACATCGTGGCCGAGGCGCGCGAGGCCGGGATTGAGCACATCGTCTTCGTCACCGGTCGCTTCAAA
>JBKBUS010000220.1:0-4065 GCA_046290035.1 Brevundimonas sp. | reverse complement strand
TCCGCCCGGCGGCGCGCCCGGCTCGGCAGATCCTGCTCGACCCCGATCCGCAGGGCGGTGAAATCGTCCTCGCCGAACTGGCCCGCCAACGGCCCAGTCACCGGAAAACCGTCGAGGCCGAATTTGAGACGCGGATCCGGCAGACGCCCGGCGGCGGGCGCGGCGGCCCGAGCCGCGTCGACGCCCAGAGCGCTGGCTCTCAGGCGCGGCGCATCGCTGGCGGCGCGGGCCAGAGCCTCGTCGAAGGTCTGAGGATCGGCGCGGGCCGGCGCGGTCCAGAGTGCCACCACGAGGACTGCCGACAGTGGCCACGGCCGGTGAACGGCGCCCAACCAGCAAGGCCGCCGCACGCGTCGCGGCAAGGGAACGGCCGAAAGACGGCGCACGACAGAGGCCGCCGTGCCGAAGCGAATGATCATGAGAATTCTCGATAACCGCCGCGTCCACCTCGCGGCGTGACGCAGGCGCAGACCTCAGTCGATCGGCGGACGCCGCGAAGCGGTGCGCGGCTTTCCGATCAGCGAAAGCAGTCTACGACAGCGGTTTGGGCGGACTCTTCAGTGGAAGCGGACCCGCGCCTTCCAGCGCGACATCGACCTCGGCGAACGATTTCGCCCCCGACCCGAGCGGATGCTCGATCGCCGGCGCGGGCGGCATCGGCGAGGCGACGGCGGCGCAGCCCATCTTGGCGATGCAATCCGGCGTCATCTTGCTGCACGGGCCTTCGGCGTCGTCGACGGCTTCGTCCGCCATGTCCATCATCTCGGCGCAGTCCGCCTCCGGCATTGCCGCCGTCGCCTCGAACACCTGAACCGGAGTGGCGTGCGCCGACGACTGGCCGATGAACCCGGCCACCGCGAGGGCGAACAGAAGGACGCGGACAATATTCCACATGGCGGCCGAGATAGGCGCTTCGAGGCCCTTCGAGTCAAGACGCGACCGCGCCGGCCGGCGCGCGCCGTCCGCTTCAGTCGCGACCATGACGAACGCCCTTCATCGCCGTCCGTCGGGAGCATGATCGACCGCAGAAGAGCCGCTCCAGTGGCGCTTCAGCGCAGACCCGCTTACGCTGGGAGGGAAGATTCAGGATCTGAGAGGATGGCGTGCCGGACAGACTTCGAGACCTCATCGCGCAATGGCGTAACGATCCCTCGGCGACCTACCAGACCTGGTTCCTGTGGGATGAACGGCTGAAGAATTTCCGGTCGATCCGCCGGGGCATCGGCCAGGTAGTCGAGGAGATCGAGACGGGCCGCTTCGGTGTCGCCTATCGCGGCTCGTCCCTGGAGACCATCGTCCATTCCGTCGCCGAGCAGCGACAGATCTTCAAGGGCGCCGACCACGCCTTTCTGTGGAAGCCCAAGTTGAGGATCCCCGACATCTACGAGAACCCGGCGAACCAGCGCGCCTTCGGCCGCCTGCTGCATCATTGCAGCGGCTGTTCCACAGCCGACGAGATTCTCTCCGGCATCCGCACGATCGATCAACTCAAGATCAAGGGCCTCGGGCCGGCCGTCGCCAACCTGATCTATTTCCTGCACCCCACGCATGCGCCCCCGTTCAACACCGCCATCGTCAACGGTTACAACGCGATCACCGGCTCGAAGGTGAAGCTCGGCAGCTGGGAACATTATCTGGCCATGCGGGAGGGCCTCCTGGCGCTGAACGCCCGATATCGTGACCTTCTGTCGAACGATCTGGGCGCCCTCGCGGGATTCCTGTTCGATGTCGGGTCAGGGCGGTATCCGGCGCCGCCCCCCGCCGGTGACGCGCTCTCGCGCCAGGGGTGGGAAGAACGGCTCGCCCAAGCCCGCGCGGAAGCCCTGAAGTTCGAGAAGGCGACGGCGCAGCAACGCGAGACGGATCGCACGCACACGGAAATCCAGGCCTGGCTTCGTGATCTGGGACGCGCGCTCGGCTATCGGGTCTGGATCGCCGCCAACGACCGGAGCCGGCTCCATGACGGCGCGCGTCTCGGCGAGGGCTGTCTCGATCAACTTCCGACGGCGCTGGCGAACGGCGCTGGCGCCGAGTCGATCCGTCTGATCGACGTCCTCTGGCTCGATGCCTCGCCGGATCGCGTAGCGGCGGCCTTCGAAGTCGAGCACTCCACCACCATCTATTCCGGCGTGGTGCGCATGCTGGATCTGGCGCTCTCGGGTGAACTCCACACGTCCGCCGGTCTCTTTCTGGTGGCGCCGGACAGCCGGGAAGGCGATGTCCGGGCCCAGCTCCAGCGGCCGGCTTTCAGCCGGATCTCGGACCTGGACGTCCGATATCTGCCCTATGGGGAGTTGGACCGGCACCGGGGATCGATCGCGCGCTTCGGCTCCGACCTGCGAGGCCTGACCGAAATCTCTCACCGCCTGACCTGACCACCCGCCCGCGCCCGGGCGCAACCCGCATCAACTCGAACCGCCCGTCCGCCGAGACGCCCGGAAAGCCTTCAGATCACGCGCCAGGCGGATCCATAGCAGGATGATCCCGGTGATCACGATGCTCAGGGTGAGGAAGGTCGTGATGATGATCAGCGGATGGTTGAAGTTCTCGCCGGTCTTCCAGTCCATGATGTGGAGCCGCCAGAAGAAGTCATAGAACCGCCAGACGCCCGAGCGGCGCGTCACGACCTCTCCGGTGGCCGGCGACAGATAGAAGGTCGTCCGTTCGCGGTCGGCGAAATCGACCCTCCAGAGCGGTCCTGTCCGGCCGGTTTCCTGAGGCGCCATGGCCAGCAGCACGGCGTCGGACACCTTCGCCTCGCCCTTGTAGCCCGTCCGGGCGAACGCCGAGGCCTCGCCAGCGGACATCGGCCCGAACGGAAGGCCCGTGACGGCGGACACGACGACGGGCTCTCCGTCCGCCGGTTTCAAAGTCCAGGCGGGTCCGCGCGGCGTCGTGCGCAGCTCCGCCTCGACAGGGGCCACGCCCGCGCGACGGGCCACGACGGCGAGGGTCGGAAGAGCTCCAACCTCAAGCAGAGCCGGCTTGAGTTCGGCCGCGCGATGTTCGCTACGCACCGTCTCGATCGGAATGACGGTCATGACCAGACCGCCGCCGACCCAGAACAGAACCTGCAGCCCCACCACGAGGGCGACCCATTTGTGAAGCTGGGTCGACAGCCTGAGAACCTTCATGGAACGAACCCGACTAGCCGTGACGCGCGAAGACGCGTGTGCCGCCGCCCTCGAGGATCAGCAGGGTCTCATAGGGCTCGCGCTGGCCGTCCGGCGTCTCCATGCCCGGCGACCCCAGGGGCATCGCCGGAACCGCCAGGCCCACGGCCTTGGGACGCTCGGCCAGAAGCCGTCTCACGTCCTCGGCCGGCACATGGCCCTCCAGAACATAGCCCCCGATCAGGGCGGTGTGACAGGACGCGAGGGCTTCGGGCACGCCTTGGGTGCTGCGGATCGAGCGGAGACTGGGAAGCTCGCTGATCCGCGCCTCGAAGCCCGCGGCGCGCATGTGATCCACCCAGGCCGTGCAACAGGCGCAGGTCGGCGTCTTGTAGACGGCGAGCTCGTTCGACGCGCGACCGACCGGGGCGCAGGCCGCGACCGCCAGGGCGCCCGTTCCCATGGCGATGAGACTGCGGCGTGAGAGTGGAATGGACTGGGACCCCATGAGACCTCAAGAAAACGATGTGCAAACGGCGCTGACCGTCGCGGTCGCGCTCAGGCCGCCGGACGGAAAGGCCGCGCCGAGGAATGATAGATGTCGAACCTCCACTCGTCACCTCGCTTGCGCAGGACGCTGGTCGCGGCGCCGCGGCGTTCTATGGGAGCTCGCGCGCCGTCCTTGAAGGTGATGTGGTAGGTGTAGGTCTCGCTTACGAAGGCCGTATCGCCATCGACCTCGATCTTCATGTCGTGGTCGCGGAAGTCGAACCCAGCGAGATCGGCGAACTCAGGACCCAGATGGTGCTCCAGATAGTAGGCGAACGATCCCTCCACGCCGCCGTTCTCGAAGATTTCGGAGTCGGACCAGAACAGGGCCGGCGTCTGCGACACATCCATCCGCTCGATGGCGGTCTTGTAGGCGGTGACCACGGCGCGGACCTGTTGTTCG
>JBKBUS010000219.1:0-4083 GCA_046290035.1 Brevundimonas sp. | reverse complement strand
TGGACCCCTTGCGGTTCGGCCTGCTGTTCGAGCGGTTCCTGAACCCCGAGCGGGTGTCGATGCCCGACTTCGACGTCGACTTCTGCCAGGAGCGGCGCGAGGAGGTGATCGCCTACGTCCAGCAGCGCTACGGCCGGGACCGGGTGGCCCAGATCATCACCTTCGGCACCCTTCAGGCGCGCGCGGTGCTGCGCGATGTCGGCCGGGTGCTGCAGATGCCGCTGGGCCAGGTCGACCGCCTGGCCAAGATGGTGCCCGCCAACCCCGCAAATCCGGTGACCCTGGCCCAGGCCATCGAGATCGAGCCGCGCCTGAAGGAGGCCCGCGACGCCGAGGCCTCGGTGGCCAACCTGCTGTCCACGGCCCTTGAGCTGGAGGGGCTCTACCGCAACGCCTCGACCCACGCGGCGGGCGTCGTCATCGGCGACCGACCGCTGGTTCAGCTGTGCCCCCTCTACAAGGACCCGCGTTCGGAGCTGCCGGCCACCCAGTTCAACATGAAGTGGGTCGAGCCCGCCGGCCTGGTGAAGTTCGACTTCCTGGGCCTGAAGACCCTGACGGTGCTGGACCGCGCGCGGCAGTATCTGGAGCGCCGCGGCCTGGCCCCCGACTGGAACGCCCTGCCGCTGACCGACCCGCGCACCTATGAGCTGATGGCGTCGGGCCAGACCGTCGGGGTGTTCCAGCTGGAATCCCAGGGCATGCGCGACACCCTGAGGAAGATGCGCTGCGGCTCCATCGAGGAGATCACCGCGCTCATCTCGCTCTATCGGCCGGGGCCGATGGAGATGATCGACACCTATATCGACCGGAAGTTCGGCCGGGCGGAGATCGACTACCTGCACCCGTCCCTGACCGAGGTGCTGAAGGAGACCTACGGCGTCATCATCTACCAGGAGCAGGTGATGCAGATCGCCCAGATCCTGGCGGGCTACAGCCTGGGCGAGGCGGACCTGTTGCGTCGCGCCATGGGCAAGAAGAAGAAGGAGGAGATGGACGTCCAGCGGGCCCGCTTCATCAAGGGCGCGTCCGAGAAGGGCGTGCCGGAGGCGCAGTCCGGCGGCATCTTCGACTTGGTCGCCAAGTTCGCGGGCTACGGCTTCAACAAGTCCCACGCCGCGGCCTATGCGCTGATCAGCTTCCAGACCGGCTGGCTGAAGGCCAATCACCCGGTCGAGTTCATGGCCGCGTCCATGAGCCTCGATCTGTCGAACACCGACAAGCTGGCGGTCTTCTACCAGGACGCGCGCCGGTTCGGCGTCAAGGTCGTGGCGCCGGACGTGAACCGGTCCTCGGCCGACTTCGACGTGGCCTATGACGAGGCGGGCGAGGGCGCGGTGCTCTATGCACTGGGCGCGATCCGCAACGTCGGGCTGGAGGCCATGCGCCACGTGGTGGAGGTGCGTCAGGCGGGCGGGCCGTTCGCAGACATCTTCGACTTCTTGGAGCGGGTCGATCCGCGCGCGGTGAACAAGCGGGCGCTGGAGAACCTGGCCCGCGCCGGCGCCTTCGACTCGCTGCATCCGAACCGGCGTCAGCTGGTGGAGCAGGCCGACGTGCTGATGGCCTATTGCCAGAGCGTGGCGGCGGAACGGGCCTCGTCCCAGGTCAGCCTGTTCGGCGCGGATCAGGCGCACGCGGCGCGTCCGCGCCTGAAGAGCACCGAGCCCTGGGTCGGCCCCGAGCGCCTGGACCAGGAGCTGGCGGCGGTCGGATTCTACCTCTCGGGCCACCCGCTGGAGGATCTGGAGGGCCAGCTGCGCAGGAAGCGCGTGACCTTCGTCGCCGAGGCCATCGCGCGGGCGGAGCAGGGCCACGAGGCCTTCCAGATGGCCGGGGTCATCCGCCGGAAGCAGGAGCGCACCAGCGCCCGCACCGGCGAAAAGTTCGCCTTCGTCGCCTTCTCCGACCCGACCGGTGAGTTCGAGTGCCTGTTCACCCCGGACTCGCTGCGCCGCTGCCGCGACCTGCTGGAGCCCGGCGCGTCGGTGCTGGTCAAGGTGCGCGCCAAGGCGGCGGACGGCGAGGTGCGCTTCTTCGGCGACGACGTCTCGCGGCTGGACGCGGTGCTGGACGACGCCAGCGCCGGGCTGCGGGTGCATCTGTCGGCGCGGGGGGCGGACCCCGCCTCCCTCAAGGCGCGGCTGGATCGGGCGGCGTCGCCCGGCAAGGGCGGGACGATCTCGTTGGTCGCCTCGCTGGACGGCCGTCGCGAGGTGGAGCTGACCCTGCCGGGCCGCTACCGGCTGGACGCCGCGCTCCGGGGCGCGCTGAAGTCCGCACCGGGGGTGCTGATGCTCGAGGACGCCTGATCCGGGAACCTTGGCGGCGCCGCCCGGTTGTCGCGGCGAGTTCCACCACGGGAGATCCGCCATGACCCGACTGCTGCTGGCCGCCTCGGCCTCGGCCCTTCTGCTCGCCGCCTGCGGCGACAACGACGCCAACCAGAACCCGGTCGATGCGGTTCAGGACGCCGCCTCCGCCCCCGTCGGCCAGACCTCGGCCGCGACGATGGGCGCCAACAGCGTCGAGGCCTATGTCGCCAACGCCGCAATGGCCGACATGTACGAGATCCAGGCCGCCGAGATCGCCCTGGAGCGGACCCAGAACGCCCAGATCCGCGAGCTGGCGCAGATGATCGTCACGGACCACACCCAGGCCAGCCAGCGCATGCAGCAGCTCGCGCCGCAGGCCGCCGAGGGCGTGCAGATCCCGACCGAGCTGGATCAGCGCCGCCAGGGTCTGATCGACAACCTTCGCTCGGCCTCGGCCCAGGCCTTCGACGGCGTCTACATCGACCAGCAGGTCGCCGCCCACCAGGAGGCCGTGACACTGCACGAGGGCTTCTCGGACAACACCGACGCGCCGCAACTCGCCGAACACGCCCGCACGGTGCTGCCGAAGATCCAGGCGCACCTGCAGCAGGCCCAGGCGCTGGACGAGTAGGCCGGCGCGGACGATCAGGCTGACGGCGGCGCCGCCGCCGTCAGCAGGCGCTGATACGAGTCCACCAGACTGGAATAGGTCGGCACGAAGATGACCGCGCTCGACCCGCCGCTCGTCACCGGCGCCTTGATCTCGAAATGCAGATGGATGGTCGTGGCGTTCCCGCCGAAGGCGTCCGAGACCTGACCTAGGCGCTGGCCTCGGGACACCCGCTGGCCCTCGTCGATCAGCGCGTTCACCCCGGCCGGATCCATGTGCAGATAGCGGTAGATGCGCCCGGAATCCCCGGCGATGAACACCGAGTACGAGCCGATTGAGGTGACGATCCCGCTCTCGGCCGCGACCACCCAGTGAACCTTCTTCACACAGGTCGCGGGGCGGATGTCCTGGCCCTGGTGGCCCTGGCCGGCCGGGCACATGGTGTTGGTCCAGGACCGGGTCTCACAGAAGTTGTCGCGCCACGGATAGGCGTAGTTGCGCGGGTCGCACTGCCCCCCTGGGCCGGGCGCCGCATAGCCGCCGTAGCCATAGACCTGGGAGTTGGCGTAGGCCGGCGCCGCCTCCATCGGAAACCGCATGCCCGGCGCCCAAAGGGTCGCATCGGTCGCGCCGGTTCCCGAGCCGGGGTGCAACGCGCCGGCCGGCTCGTGAGGCCATGTGACGGGCTCAGCCTCGGGCTGGGGCGGGGCGGGCGTCTCGGGGGTGTCCGGCTCCGGCGCGTCGGGGGCGGGAGCCGGCGCGGGACCGGTCCCCGAGCAGCCTCCGGGGGCGCAGGCCGACAGCAGCAGACAGGCGGCGAGGGCGGGCCAGCGCATCAGCCGCCCCCGCCGATCAGCTCCAGCGCGGTCGCGAAGCGGATCGCCGCCGCCTCGTCGCAATCCGGCGGCCCCTGGGAGTCGCAGATGAAGGTGACGTTGTAGGCCGCGCCGAACCGGCCGAAGGCGACGTCGACGCCATACTCCGTCCGCTCGGCGATGATGGTCTCCAGCCCCCGTGCGCGGGCCTGGGCCAGCGCTGCGGCGCGGGCGGCGGTGGTCCTCTGCGGGGCGCGGACGGCGACCGGCGGCTGCGGGGCCGCGCCGGGCCTCACGGGGTCGGCGGGACGGAAGGCGCGGGTCGCGCCATAGATCTCGACGA
>JBKBUS010000218.1:0-4113 GCA_046290035.1 Brevundimonas sp. | reverse complement strand
ATCGCGGTCAGCACCCGGCCGGCGTCGGCCTGCGAGACGCCCGCGTCCTTGGCGACG
Source organism: Brevundimonas sp. (assembly GCA_046290035.1). Taxonomy (GTDB): domain Bacteria; phylum Pseudomonadota; class Alphaproteobacteria; order Caulobacterales; family Caulobacteraceae; genus Brevundimonas. The sequence goes on along the minus strand of JBKBUS010000218.1, from coordinate 4,056 downwards.
GCGGCGATGAGTTCTGCTTGGGTGGTCATATGGGTCGTTTCCAATGGTGGTCGCCCGACTCGGGGCGAGGACGGGGCGATCAACACGCAGATTTTTGAGCTTGGCAAGCTGCGGCGCCGAAGAAACGCCCATGGGGCGGGGGTTCAGCCGCTTCCGGAGGCCGCGCGGAAGCTCTCCACCAGGCTGCCGGCCACCAGTCGCCAGCCGTCGACGAGCACGAAGAAGATCAGCTTGAACGGCAGCGAGATGATCACCGGCGGCAGCATCATCATGCCCATCGACATGAGCACGCTGGCGACCACCAGATCGATCACAAGGAACGGAACGAAAAGCAGAAATCCAATGGTGAAGGCCCGCTTCAGCTCGCTGATCATGAAGGCCGGAACGATGGTCCGAAGCGGCAGGTCCTGCGCCGCCTCCGGCCGCTCGATCTGGCTCAGTCGGATGAACAGCTCCAGGTCTCCGCGCTCCACCTGGGCCAGCATGAAACTTTTCACAGGTTCTGACGCCGCATCGAACGCCTGGGGCAGCTCCATCTGCTGATCCAGCAGCGGCCGAATGCCCGAATCATAGGCGTCCTGCCAGGTCGGGGCCATGACGATGGCCGACAGGAACAGGGCCAGCGACACCAGGACCGCGTTCGGCGGCGACTGCTGAAGCCCCAGCGCGGTCCTGAGCAGCGACAGCACCACGACGATCCGCACGAAGCTGGTGGTCATGATGACGATCGACGGCGCCAGCGACAGGACGGTGATCAGGCCGACCAGCTGCACCACCCGCTCGGTCAGTCCGGCGCCCGTGCCCAGGTCGATGTTGATGGCGCTGCCGCTCGCCGCTTCCTGGGCGAGGGCCGCCAGCGGCCAGGCGAGGCAGACGAGGGTCGTCACGAGCGAGAGCAGCGCCGCCCGCTTCAGCTCCGCCCGGGTCGGCAGGGCGAGGATTCGAAGGCGATCAGCGCTCATCGGCCGCGCCTCTCGGTTCGATCAGCTCGCGTCCATCGCCCAGCAGGATCAGCCGCTCCTCGGAATCGATGCGCACCAGCACCAGACGCCGCGCGGGATCCAGCACCAGGGTCTCGACCACCTGCATGCGGCGCTCGCCCCGCTGGGCCTGGAGACGGGCCATGAGCTGCGGCGCGTAGCGGCGGCCGGCCCAGGCGGCGACGCCGATCAGGCCGAGCGTGAAGGCCAGGCCGAAGATGGCGCGGACGAAATCGAGAAGCTGCATTCGGGCGGCCCGTGACGGATCGCCCGATCCTTAACGGAGACGGTTAACGCGCCGTTTAGCTAACCCCCCATTAACCATGGCCCCGGCATTTTCTGCCCATGAAGCGCCTTAGGGCCCGCTGGCGAAGGAGCGACGGTTGAGCGTCAACGATCTGCCCCTGATGCAGGCGATCCGCGGCCGTCTGTCCTGGCTTGACCAGCGTCAGCGTGTGATCGCCGAGAACGTCGCTAACGCCGACACGCCGGGCTACGCCGCCCGCGACCTGCGTCAGCCGACCGACTTCGCCCGCGCCCTGCGGAACGCCGGCGGCCTCCAGATGGCCCGCACCAGCGCGACGCACCTGTCGCCGCCGAACACGGGGCCGGGGCGGTTCACCTCGCACGCGGCGCCCGATTCCGAGACCACACTCGACGGCAACTCGGTCGTAGTCGAGGAGCAGATGCTGAAGATGGCTGAGAGCCGCATGGCCTATGACGCGGCGATCGGCTTCTACCAGAAGTCCATGCAGATGATCCGGCTGGCCGCGCGCCCGCCCGGTCGCTGATCGAGAGGCGCTGAATGAGCGATCCCGTCCGCCCGCACAATCCGGCCATGGCCGCCGCCGCCACCGCGCTGCGCGCCCAGCAGTCGCGCATGCGCATCATCGCCGAGAACATCGCCAACGCGGAATCGACCGCGACCACCGCCGGGGGCGAGCCCTATCGGCGTCAGGTGCCGGTGTTCCAGGCGCGCGAGCTCGACGGCACGACGGGCGTGGCGCTGGCCGAGGTTCGCGCCGACCCCAGCGACTTCCGGCTGGAGTACGATCCCCAGCACCCGGCGGCCAACGCCGAGGGCTATGTCCAGCGGCCGAACGTGAACACGCTGATCGAGAGCATGGACATGCGCGAGGCGCAGCGCGCCTATGAGGCCAATCTCAACGTCATCGAGACCGCGCGGGCGATGGAGCAGCGCACCCTCGACCTCCTGAAACGCTGAGGAGCTAGGCCATGAACCCGATGATGGCCATCAAGGCGTATCAGGCCGCCGCCGCCGGCGGCGCGGGCCCCGCAGGCGGCGCGGCCATGCCCCAGGACGGACCGGGCTTCTCCGAGTTGCTGTCCAACGTCATGGCCAATGCGACGGATCAGTCGCGCCAGGCCGAGCAGCAGATGACCATGGCCGTCCAAGGCCGCGCTGAGCTGATCGACGTGGTCACCGCCGTCGCGTCCGCCGAGGCCTCTCTGGAGACGGTGATGGCGGTTCGGGATCAGGTGATCCAGGCCTACCAGGAAATCATGCGCATGCCGATCTGAGGAACCTCACGTCGGCGAGGGCGCGGATCACCCCTCCAGAGACACCACGGGCTGGCGCGGCTCGGTCACGCGGCGTCGTGACTTCAGCCAGGCCTTGATGCGGTTCTGCAGCGGCTGGTCGATCAGGTCGTTGAAGGCGAAGGCGAAGATGAACGCCGCCAGCACGCCCGCGCCCCATAGAGCCCACTGGATCGGCTCGGACAGACCGAAGCGCGCCACCGCGACGTTGACGATGCCGAACCAGGCGATGCGGACGACCTCGTTTGAGATGAACAGGGCGAAGGAGACCACCGCCGCCCGCTCGATCAGCTTGGACGGACGAGTGACCGGGATCGCGCCCGCCGCCAGGATGATGAGGCTGATGAAGACCAGCGAGATGAGGGCGTTCTTGTCGAACCCCTGGACGGTCGCCAGGCCGACCGTCGCCGCCAGCAGCGTGACCTTGGCCAGGCGCGGCGCGATCCAGACCCGCTCGGCGAACACCGCCAGCGCCATGCCGAGCAGGAACAGCGGCAGCGCCCGGATCAGGCCATAGGCCATCGGCATCTGGTAGACGGGGTGACCCAGAAGGCTCCAGGTCAGCTGGTTCACGACCAGGTACAGCGCGGCGACGCCCAGCAGCGCCGTCAACGGGCCGAGCGTCCTCAGCGTCCGCAGCAGCCAGGGGAAGGCGAGGTAGCAGCCGATCAGGGCCGACACCGACCAGGACGGCGCGTTCCAGCCCAGCCCGCCCGGCACGCCCAGCGACTGGGTCAGGGTGATCTGCGCCGGCAGCTGGTCCCAGCGGAACCATTCGGGGTTCCTCGGCGCGAAGCCGGCGATCGAGCCGACCAGCACCAGCGCCACCAGTCCCAGCCCCATCATCAGATGCGCCGGATAGACCCTGAGAAACCGCTTCAGGAAGAAGTCGAGCCCCGTCATGCGGCCCGAGCCCACCTGAGCGCCATAGACCCGCATCAGGACGTAGCCGGAATCGATCAGGAAGAAGTTGGTCAGCAGGAACCCGCCTCGCTCGAACACCGGATGGACGGTCTCCGCCAGGGCGTGCGGACCGGCCGCCTGGAAGTGGTGCAGCACGATCAGGCCGGCCACGATGAAACGCAGCGCGTCCAGCCAGCCGCCGCGCGCGATGGGCGGCGTCTCATTTCGGGTCGAAATCGCGGTCCAGGCCATGATCCGGGCCTCCTTCGGCGCCGTCGCCGCAAGGGCCGGACCAGCCGCGTTAGGAGGCGGTTAACCACGCTGTCGGCATTTTCTGCCGAGTGGTCTGAGGGTGGAGTTCCCATGAGCGGCGCAGAGGTACTGGACGTCGGACGCGACGCGCTCTGGCTGACCATCCAGCTGTGCGCGCCGGTTCTGATCGTCGGCCTGGTGGTCGGCGTGGTCATCGGCCTGTTCCAGGCCCTGACTCAGATCCAGGAGCAGACCCTGATCTATGCGCCGAAGATCCTGGCCATCTTCGTGTCCATTCTGCTGTTCCTGCCGCTGATGGGGGCGCTGCTGGGCGGCTTCATGCGCGAGATCGCCGCCCGCA
>JBKBUS010000217.1:0-4118 GCA_046290035.1 Brevundimonas sp. | reverse complement strand
GACGTGGCCGGTGTAGTCGCCGACGGCGAAGCCGGGCTGGGTCAGACGCGGCCCGCGACGCCCCTCAAGGCCGACGCGCTCGGTGCGCTCGGTCAGGGGAGGCTCCTGCGCCAGGGCCGGGGCGGCGGCGGCGAGGATGAGGGCGGCGGTGAGGAGGAGCTTACGCATAGGGAACTCCCTTCGTTGCGACGGTCAGCCGTGATCCTTGCCGGCCGTGCGGTCGCCGCGGGCCAGGGCGAAAACGACGCCGGACAGGGCCGCCAGCGCGATCAGGTTCGGCAGGGCCATCGCCGCGTTGGCGATGTCGCCCATGCGCCAGACGAACTCGATCTGCTGGAAGGCGCCCACCACGATCATGACGACCCAGAGGAGCCGCCACGGAATGGCGACCCGCTGGCCGAACAGATAGGTTGCGGCCCGCTCGCCGTAGTAGCTCCAGGTGATCAGGGTTGTGAAGACGAACAGGATCAGGGCCACCGACGCGACCAGCGCGCCGAGGGACTGACCAAGCACCATCTGCGGGAAGGCGGCGGAGTAGGCGGCCAGCGTCATCTCGAAGCCGCGCAGGTCCGAGTTCCATACGTGCTCGACCGTGCCGCCGCCGGCCGGGAACGAACCCTGGACGGTCAGCAGGACCAGACCCGTCATGGTGCAGATGATGATGGTGTCGATGAAGGTCCCCATCATGGCGAAGCGGCCCTGGCGCGCCGGATCGTCGGTGCGGGCGACCGCATGGGCCATGGGAGTCGAGCCCTGGCCGGCCTCGTTAGAGAACAGGCCGCGGGCGACGCCGGCGCGGATCGCCAGCATGATGCCGGCCCCGACGAAGCCCCCGGTCGCCGCCGTGCCGGAGAAGGCGCCCTGGAAGATCAGGCCGAAGGTTTCGGGGATGTCCTCGATATTCAGGATGATCGCGATCAGCGCCATGACGATGTAGGCGATCGCCATCACCGGCACGATCTTCTCGGCGACGTTGCCGATGGACTTGATGCCGCCGATGATGACGACGAACACGACCGCCGCGACGATGACGCCGGCGACCCACTCCTCAACGCCGGACAGGGCGCTGATCGAGTCCGCGATCGAGTTGGACTGGATCATGTTGCCGGTGGCGACCGAAGAGAAAAGCGTGCCGATGCAGAAGAGCACCGCGAGCCAGCCCCACGACTTGCCGAGCCCCCTGCGAATGTAGGTCATCGGACCGCCGCGCCACTGGCCATTCTCGTCCCGATCCCGGAAACGGATGGCCAGCGACCCCTCGGCGAAGGCCAGCGCCATGCCGATGAGCGCCGTCACCCACATCCAGAACAGGGCGCCCGGGCCGCCGAGGGTGATGGCGGTGGCGACGCCCGCCAGATTGCCGGTGCCGACCTGGCCGGACAGGGCGGTCGACAGGGCCGCGAACGGGGAGATTTCACCGGAGCCCGACTTGTCCTTCTTGAACAGGCCCGCGAACGCCTCGCCCAGCTTCAGCAGCGGATAGAAGCGCAGGCCGATCATCATCCACAGGCCGATGCCCAGCAGGACGATGACCATCGGCGGGAAGGGCAGCACCTGCGCTCCGTTCCAGGTTCCGCCCCAGATGAAGTCGCTGACGTTGGTGACCTGGGCGTAGAAGGCCTCGACGCCCTGCGGCGCCTCGGGTGTCGTGGTCATGGCGGGCGTCCCCCTCCGGAAGTCGGCGCGGCAACCTAGACAGGGATCGAACCCCTTGGAAAGCCCGAAGCGGCTGAACGAATGCCGGGTCCGGCGCGTTAAGCGGCGCTGGAGGAACGAACATGGCGCCCCGTCCGACCTGGTCCGGCCATCTGAGGCTGTCGCTCGTGACCTGTCCGGTCGCGCTTTACACCGGCACGAGCCGCACGAACGACGTGTCGTTTCATCTCATCAATCCCAAGACCAACAACCGTATCCGCATGGTCACGACCGACCCGGAGACCGGGCCCATCGAACGGTCGGACCTGGTCAAGGGCTATGAGTTCGAGAAGGGGCGCTATGTTCTGCTCGAACCCGAGGAGATCAACGCGGTCCGCATCGAGAGCACCAAGGTGCTGGACATCGAGACCTTCGTCGATGCGTCGGACATCGACCGGACGTATTGGGACGAGCCCTATTTCCTGCGCCCCGACGGCAAGCTGGCGGCCGAGCCGTTCGCGGTGATCCGCGAGGCGATGCGCCGGTCCGACAAGATCGCCCTGTCCAGGCTGGTGATGCATGGGCGAGAGCGGCTGATGGCGCTGGAGCCGCGCGAGGACGGCATCCTGGCCTATACGCTGAGGACGAAGGGCGAGGTCAGGGACGCGGCCGCCGTGTTCGAGGACATCCCCGCGGTCAAGCCGGACAAGGCCATGCTGGAGATCGCCGAAAAGATCATCGAGCAGAAGGCCGGGCCCTTCGACCCCTCGACCTTCGAGGATCGCTACGAGACCGCGCTCAAGGACCTGATCCAGTCCAAGCTGAAGGGCAAGAAGGCGGTGTCGGCGCCGGAGCCGGAGGACACGCCGGTCACCGACCTGATGGCGGCGCTGCGCGAGAGCCTGAAGCGGTCCTCGGGCGGCGAGCGGCGCCCGCCCGCCCGTGCGGCCCAGACGGGTCGGCGCGCCCCGGACAAGAAGAAGGCGCCGGCGAAGAAGCGGGCGTGAGCGGCTTCAGGCGGCTTGCAGCTCGCGCGCCTTGCGTTCGGCGCGGCGGCGCTCGATGCGCGCCCAGATGCGGTCATGCAGGGTGAAGAACACGGTCTGGACAAGAGGCTCCAGAGTGCCGACGGCCAGCGCCACCCGCCAGTCGCCGCTCAGGGCGAAGGCCACCAGCACCGCCACGGTGAAGTGCATGACGCCATAGGTGACGGTCTTCCACGCCAGCGTCCGGAAGGACGTCGGCAGGGCGTGATTGCAGGCGTGGTGGTCGTGGAAGCCCAGACGACCTTCGACCGCCTCGGCCGTCTCCTGAAGCGGATCCAGAAGGCGACGGCGCTCGATCCGGTGCCATACGCGGTCGTGGGCGGCGAAGGCGAAGGTCTGGACGATCGGCTCGACCATCCCGATGGCGAGCGCCAGGGTCCAGTCGCGGGTGATGGCGTAGGCCACGAGAATGGCCACGATCAGGTGCATGGTGGCGTAGCTGGCGATCTTGAGCGCCAGGGCCCGCACCGTGCGAATGACCATCTCGACCATGCGGACTTAAGTGGCGGCCGCGTGTGAAGGTTGCAACCACAATTCTCTTTATCGGCGGCATAGGCTCCGGTCGCTCTTGCGGCGCCGCGAAAAGCCGGTCTATACGCGGCCCGCAAAACGGAGGCTCCTCATGGAGATTCGCGAAGGGCTCACCTTCGACGATGTTTTGCTCGAACCCGGCCCGTCCGACGTCATGCACGCCGAGGTGGATGTCTCGACACGGCTGACCCGCGACATCCGACTGAACATCCCGCTGCTGTCGTCCGCCATGGACACGGTGACGGAAAGCCGCCTGGCCATCGCCATGGCCCAGGCGGGCGGTCTTGGTGTCATCCACCGCAACATGACCACCGACGAACAGGCCGATCAGGTCCGGGCGGTGAAGCGATACGAGAGCGGGATGGTGGTCAATCCGGTCACCGTCTTCCCGGACACGACGCTCGGCGAGGTCCGCGAGATCGTGGCGCGGAAGCGCATCACGGGCTTCCCGGTGATCGACCGCGAGACCGGGCGGCTGGTCGGGATGCTGACCAATCGCGACATGCGCTTCGAGAGCGACCCGAACCTCAAGGCCGCGGACCTGATGACCACCGGCGAGCTGGTCACGGTGCGCGAGGGCGCAGGGAAGGACGAGGCGCGCCATCTCCTGCGTACGCGAAAGATCGAGCGGGTCATCGTGGTCGACGAGGCCTATCGCGCCGTCGGCCTGATCACCATGAAGGACATCGAGAAGGCCCAGGCCTTCCCGAACGCCGCCAAGGACGAGCAGGGCCGACTGCTGGTGGGCGCCGCCTCCACCGTCGGCGACGCGGGCTATGAGAGGGCGATGGCGCTGGCCGAGGCGGGAGCCGACGTGGTGGTGATCGACACCGCCCACGGCCACTCCTCCTCGGTCGCAAAGGTCGTCGAGCGCATCAAGCGGGAGTCGAACCGCATCCAGATCAT
>JBKBUS010000003.1:0-21824 GCA_046290035.1 Brevundimonas sp. | reverse complement strand
AGCGATAAACGTCCGGCCTCCAGCGCCGCGCGCTCGGCCCCGGCGCAATCCCCTGCGCCGATGCGCGTCCCGATCGTCTGGCGCAACGCCGTGTCGGCGTCGGCCTCGGCCTTCAAGGCGCGGGCCGTGCGGCGTTGAGCGGGCGTGCAGAGCGACAACCACGAGGCCTCGGCGCAGCGCAGAACCAGGTCCTGTTCTTCGGTGCTCAAGACCTCGGCCTCGAGCAGTAGCGGCGACGGCGCCGGTCGAGCGGCGTTGACCGGTCCCCCCTCCACATCCACCGCAGGACCGTTGGGCACGATCGCGATGTCAGGCATCTGATAGCGGCACACCCATCGTTCGTTCTCGAACTGGCAGGATTCCAGCGTGGCCCGCGCCGGTTCCGCGACGCGGCCGGCGTCCGGGTCCTGGGCCGAGGCCAGGGCCGTGAGCATGATCATGGCCAGCATACGCCGCCCTCCCGAAGGCGACTATCGGCGCAAAACCAGCGTCGGACAACGTCGCCCGAAGAAACGCGAGCTTAGGCAGCTTCGTCCTCGTTGGCGGGGGTGGCCGGGTCGCCGACCTTACCCCGGCCCTTGCTCTTCTTGGGCTTGGGGGTCTTGCTCTTCTTCGCTGCGGCTTCCGCCGCTTTCTTGGCGGCCTTCTCGGCCTTGCGCGCTTCCTTCTCGGCCTTCTTGGCGACCTTGAGCGCCGCCTTGGCTTCCGCGGGCGCCGCGTCGGCCGCTTCGGTGAGCTCGGTCAGAACCTCGATGAACACCTCGCGACGCGCCTTGGAGAGCAGCGCCAGGATGCGCTTGTCGGCGGCCTCGACCTTCGGACGGGCGGCGTCCAGCGCGGCCTGCCCATCGGGCGACAGGCGCACGGTGTTGGCGCGCGCGTCGACCGTCGAGCGTTCGCGCAGCAACAGGCCCTTGGTGGTCATGCGCGCGACCAGATCGGCCAGGGTCGAGCGGTCGATACCGGTGGCCTTGACCAGATCGGTCTGGGTCAGGCCGTCCCTCTGGCCGCAGGCCTCAAGCACCGCGAACTGGCGCTGGGTCGGGGCGTCGGGACCGGTCTCCTCGGCGTAGATGTCGAGGGCGAGCTGCAGCACGCGGTGCAGCAGATGGCTGGGCGACTGGGCCAGCGGCCCCCTCGATTGATCCGACTTCTTGGCCTTCACCATCGCCCGAATCCCCGTTCTCGGCAGGGCAGAGCTAGCAGGGCGGCTTCACCGTTTTGCGACAGGCGGTCCGTGGACGGAGGCGGCGATCGTCAGAGCCCGGTGTCCGGACTCTCCGGGGCCGGAGGCTCGTCGTCCTTGATCATGTGCTTCATGATGTAGACGACCTGCCAGATGCCGAAGGCGGCCGACGCCAGCCACAGACCGCCCCGGAAGCTGACCCAGACGTCGTCGGACTGGGTGCGCCAGACGATTTCGTTCACCACGGCGACGGCGGCGAAGTAGAGCCCGTACCTCAGCGTCAGCCCGCGCCAGCCGGTCTCGGTCAGGCGAAATGCGCTCTCCAGCAGGTATTTGAAGGGATACTTCCGGAACGGCAGGGAGCCCAGCAGAACGGCCGCCAGAAGGCCGTTCTGGATCGACAGCTTCAGCTTGAGCAGCGTCGGATCATTGAAGAACAGCGTCAGGCCCCCGAAGACCAGGGCGAAGCCGCCGCTCAGCAGCGGCAGGGGCGCGAGCCTGCGCTCGACCACCCAACCGACGATCAGGGCGATCGCGGACGCCCCGACCAGCACCCAGGTCGCTTGGACCAGCGCTTCCTGCCCGTCCAGGCCGCGCCCGAACCGGTTGACCACATAGGCCGCCAGAAAGGCCAGCAGGGCGCCGAAGTCCACCGCCTGGCGGATCGACCGCTTCGCGTCCGTCGAGCCGCTCATGCCGCGTCCTCCACCGGAAGGCCCATCAGCGAGCGCGAGAAGGCGCGCGCGTCGAAGGGCTGCAGGTCCTCGATGCTCTCTCCGACGCCGATGAGCTTGATCGGGGCGTCGGACGCCTGGGCCACGGGCACCAGGACGCCGCCGCGCGCCGTGCCGTCCAGCTTGGTCATGACGATGCCGGACACATAGGCCGTCCTGCCGAAGATCTTTTCCTGCTCGAGCGCATTCCTGCCGACCGTGGCGTCGAGCACCAGCAGCGTCTCGTGCGGCGCGTCCGGATCGACCTTCTTCAGCACGCGCACGATCTTCAAAAGTTCGTCCATCAGAGCGGACTTGTTCTGCAGTCGCCCGGCGGTGTCGATCAGCACCACGTCGAAACCCTCCGCCTTCGCCTTGGTGAAGGCGTCGAAGGCGAGCCCCGCGGCGTCCGCCCCGTCCCGACGGCTCTCGAAATGGGCGCCGGCGCGTTCGGCCCAGACCTTCAGCTGCTCGCGCGCGGCGGCGCGGAAGGTGTCGCCGGCCACGATCATCACCTTGGCCCCCCGGGCGGTGAGGTCGGCCGCGATCTTGCCAAGCGTGGTCGTCTTGCCCGAGCCGTTGACTCCGACGAACAGGGTGACGAAGGGCTTCGGTCCCGACAGCGGATCATAGGTTGCCTGATGGCCCTTCAGCTCGTCGGCCACGGCCTCGGCGAGCGCGGTCTTCACCTCGACTTCGGACGGATTGGCCCCGAAGCGAAGCGAGCGGAACCGCTCGACGATGCGGTCCGCGGCGGCGGGCCCCAGGTCGCTCTCCAGCAGGTGCTCCTCCAGCCCCTCCAGAGCCTGTTCGCTGAGCGGCTCCTTCACGAACGCCGAGACGACCTGCTCGGTCATCTGGCGCGAGGAGCGCGACAGGCCGTCGGTCAGGCGCGAGAACCAGCCCTTCTTGGGTGCTTCAGTCATGAACCCCGCTTAGCGCGGGCCGTTGGACCCGTCACGGGCAATCGTCCGCGCGTTGGCGGCGCGGCCCTTATCCTCTAGATGAGCATTAGAACGGCAGGACAGGTCCCTTGGCCCAGCTTCACCCCTTCCACAGCCCCCGTACCCACGGCTTCGTGCGGGTGGCGGCGGCGACGCCGGTGGTTTTCACCGCCGATCCGAAGGCCAATGCCGACGAACACGTCCGGTTGATCGAGCAGGCCAGGGCCGAAGGGGTCGAGCTTATTCTGTTCCCGGAGCTGTCGCTCAGCGCCTATGCGATCGACGACCTGCACATGCAGGGGGCGCTGATCGCCGAGGTCCAGGCGGAGCTGGCGCGCGTGGCGAAGGCCGCCGACGGTCTGATCGCGGTCGTTGGGGCGGGTCTCAGCATCGACGACCGGCTCTACAACGCCGCCGTCGTGCTGGCGGGCGGCGAGGTGCGCGGGGTCGTCCCCAAGACCTATCTGCCGAACTACCGCGAGTACTATGAGAAGCGCTGGTTCTCGCCCGCCGGCGACGGCGACCCCGCCTTCGCCCAGATCGGGGATGCGTGGGCTCCCTTCGGCACGGACCTGGTGTTCGAGGCGGAGGGCCGCGAGGGCCTCGTCTTCGGGGTGGAGGTCTGCGAGGACTATTGGGCCCCGCTGCCGCCCTCGACGCGCCAGGCTCTGGCCGGGGCGCGCATCCTTCTGAATCTGTCGGCCTCCAACATCGTCATCGGCAAGGCGGACGAACGCGCCCTGCTGTGCGCCAGCCAGTCGGCGCGCACCGCCTCAGCCTATGTGTTCGCGGCCTCGGGGTGGGGGGAGTCCACCACCGACCTGGCCTGGGACGGGCAGGCGACGATCCACGAGCTGGGCGCGCGGCTGGCGGACAGCCCGCGCTTCGCCATGGACGGCGCCCTGACCATCGCGGACGTCGACGTGGACCGGATCGGACTCGAGCGGCTGAGGACCGGCACCTTCGCCGACTGCGCCCGGCGCGAGATCGACGCCGAGGCTTTCCGCCGGATCGTGTTGCCCGCGCCGACGGTGCAGCCGTCAGGCCCCTTGCGGCGGCCGCTGGACCGTTTCCCCTTCGTGCCCGACGACCCGGCGCGGCTGGACCAGGACTGTTTCGAGGCCTTCAACATCCAGGTCCAGGGGCTGATGCGGCGGCTGAAGGCCACGAACGGCCGGAAGGTCGTGATCGGCGTCTCGGGCGGGCTGGATTCGACCCAGGCGCTGCTCGTCTGTTGCCGGGCCTTCGACCGACTTGAGCTGCCGCGCTCCGGCATCCTCGCCTACACCATGCCGGGCTTCGCGACGTCGGAGGGGACCAGGTCCAACGCCTGGGCGCTGATGAAGGCCTTGGGCGTCACGGGCGCCGAGATCGACATCCGGCCGACCGCCGAGACCATGCTGAGGGAGATCGGCCACCCCTTCGCGGCGGGCGAGCCGGTCCACGACGTCACCTTCGAGAACGTGCAGGCCGGGCTCAGGACCGACTATCTGTTCCGCCTGGCCAACCAGAACGGCGGCTTCGTCGTGGGCACAGGCGACCTGTCGGAGCTGGCGCTCGGCTGGTCCACCTACGGCGTCGGCGACCAGATGAGCCACTACAACGTCAATGCGGGCGTGGCGAAGACGCTGATCCGCCACCTGATCCGCTGGGTGGCCGATCGGGAGCTGGTGGGCGCCGACGCCGCGCCGACGCTGCGCGCGATCCTGGACACCGAGATCTCGCCCGAGCTGGTGCCCGCGAAGGACGGCGCGATCCAGTCCACCGAGGCGACCGTTGGGCCCTACGCCCTGAACGACTTCTTCCTGTTCTATCTCTCGCGCTTCGGTCTGAAGCCGTCGAAGGTGGCCTATCTGGCGCATCAGGTCTGGAGCGACCCGACGCGCGGAGACTGGCCGGCGGGCACGCCGGAGGCGGAGCGGGTCGCCTATGACCTGTCGACCATCAAGGGCTGGCTCGGGAAGTTCCTGACGCGCTTCTTCCAGTCCAGCCAGTTCAAGCGCTCGGCCATGCCGAACGGGCCCAAGGTGGTGACCGGCGGATCGCTGTCTCCGCGGGGCGACTGGCGCGCGCCGTCCGACGCCTCGGCCGCCGTCTGGCTGAGGGAGCTTGAGGCCAACACGCCCGACGCCTGATCGGGCGCGAAGGCTTGCCCCCGTCGGGCCATCGCCTTAAGCGCAGGGCTCATGGCCGCACCCTTGATCTGCCCGTCCATCCTCGCCAGCGACTTCGCCCGGCTGGGCGAGGAGGTGAAGGCGCTCGAACAGTCCGGCGCGGACTGGATTCATGTGGATGTGATGGACGGCCACTTCGTGCCGAACCTGACCATGGGTCCGTCCATCGTGAAGGCGATCCGGCCCCACACCACCCTGCCCTTCGACGTGCACCTGATGGTCGCCCCGGTCGATCCTTGGCTGGAGGCCTACCGCGACGCCGGCGCCGACGTGCTGTCCGTGCATCCCGAAAGCGGGCCGCACCTGCACCGGACGCTGGGCGCGATCCGCAAGCTCGGAGCCAAGGCCGGCCTCGTGCTGAACCCGGCGACGCCGGTCGCGGTGGTCGAGGAGGTCGTGGACCTGCTGGACCTCGTGCTGATCATGTCGGTCAACCCGGGCTTCGGCGGCCAGGGCTTCATCGACTCCTCGCTCAGAAAGATCGAGCGGGTGCGCGGCGTTCTGGACCGCGCAGGCTCAAGCGCCGTGCTCCAGGTCGACGGCGGGGTGACGGCGGCGAACGCAGGGGCCTGCGTGTCCGCGGGCGCCACAGCGCTGGTGGCGGGCACCTCGGTCTTCAAGGGCGGACCCGACGCCTACGCCGCCAATATCGCAGCGCTGAAGGCGGCCTGAGATGAACGTGCTCCAGCCCCTCGCCGACATGACGCCGGGGCTGCCGGGAGCCCCCGTGCGCACGCCGGTCAAGACGGCCGGCGCGGCCGCCGGTCCCAGCCTTTGGCCCGCCATCCTCGGACGGGTGCTGACGCGGCAGCTGTGGGTCGAGCTCTACGGCCTGCCCGGCTACAGCCTGACGCTCAAGGGGCCCAAGGTCGCCGCCTTCGCCGCAAGTCCGCGCGACATGCGACCCCACGAGCCGACGCTCGGCAAGCTGTTGCTGGGCGGCCGGCTTACGCTCGCGGGCGCAAGCCTGGAGACGCCGCCGCACGCCGATCCGTTCAATCGCGCCTGTCCGTCCAAGGCCTTCGCCGTGGAGCTGCACAGCTTCGCCTGGCTGCCGTCCCTGATGTTGAACGGCGAGCGGGGGGTGCGTGAGGCGCTCAGATTGACGCTGCAGTGGGACTCAGGGTTTCGGCGCTGGTCGCCGTTCGCCTGGGATCCGCGCATCCTGGCGCGGCGCGTCATCAACCTGTCGGTCGCGGCCCGACGCCTGGGCGCGGCGGCGACCGACGCCGACCGGGCGGCGCTGGCCGACAGTCTGGGGCGGCAGGCGCGTCAACTGTTGCGACCCCCGGGCGGGGCGGCGACGAAGGCGGAGCGCTATATCGCCGCCGCGCTCGCCGGCTGCGTCCTCGCGGGCTCGGCGGGACAGTCCATCAGGCGCAGAGCTCTGGCGCGTCTGCCGGGCGCGTTGGCGGCTACGGTCGGTCCCGACGGCGGTCATGCCTCACGCTCGCCCGAAGCGGCGCTCGAGCTGCGCCTGGACCTGCTGACGCTGGAGGACGGGCTCAACCAGATCAGCGAAGCGTCGCCGCCCGAGCTTCACGAAGCCCTTGGACGTCTGGCCGAGGCCCTGGCCAGGATGACTCTGCCCGACGGACGGCTGGCGGCGTTCCAGGGAGGCGGTCCGGCGGCGTCGTCCCGCGTCGCCGCAGCCCTGTCGGATCTGGAGCAGGCGCCCGACAGCGGCCCCGGAGAGGTGAACGGCTATCGGCGGATCGCCAGCCCGCTGCTGACGGTGATGGCCGACGCCGCCGCGCCGGCGAGGGGCGGCTGGGGCGAGGCGTCCTGCGCCCAGCCGCTGGCCCTCGAGATCATCTGCGGGCGCGACCGGCTGGTCTCGAGCGCGGCCTGGACGCCCCGCGCGCTGGAACGTCAGGCGCTGAGACTGACGCCCGGCGCCTCAACGCTGACGCTGGGGGACGGCTCTCTGGGCGAGCCCCTGGGCGGTTGGCGGGCGGAACTTCTGGGACCCCGTCTGTTCGGGGCCGACTATGGCGTCAAGGTCGAGCATCGCGAGGGCGAGGGCGCGGTCTGGCTGGAGCTGGAGCATGACGGCTGGGTCAAGGCCTACGGCTTGCTCCACCAGCGTCGCCTCTATCTGGACCAGCGGCTGGACGAGCTGCGGGCCGAGGAGCGGCTGCACCCGGCGCCCGGCCACGGACGCGGTGAAAGCCAGCAGGCGCGCGTGATCGCCGCGCCCTATGCCGTGCGCTTCCACCTGGAGCCCGGGGTTCAGGCGTCGCTGGCGCGGGACCGGCGTTCGATCCTTCTAAGGGGGCACTCGGGACGCGGCTGGTGGTTCCGCACCGACGGGCCGGACGTGGCGATCGAGCCGTCGGTCCATGTCGAGGATGGCCTGACCCGGCGCGCGACACAGATCGTGGTGCGCGGATCGGCCCGCACGGACGCCGAGACCCGCATCCGCTGGAAGCTGAACCCGGCGGGCGGCGCGGGCGACCCGGTCTGACCGGATCGCCCTCGAGGCTCTTCAGCCCAGCGCCGCCATCAGCTCGGGGACGGCGGTCTTGTAGTCCGCCACCCAGCCGAAGTCCGCGACCTGGAAGATCGGGGCGTCCGGATCCTTGTTGATCGCAACGATCACCTTGGAGTCCTTCATGCCCGCCAGATGCTGGATCGCGCCCGAAATCCCGACGGCGATGTAGAGCATCGGAGCCACGACCTTGCCGGTCTGACCGACCTGATAGTCGTTCGGCGCATAGCCCGCGTCGACGGCCGCACGGCTGGCGCCGACGGCGGCGCCCAGCTTGTCGGCCAGGGGCTCGATCACCGCGTGGAACTCCTCGGCCGAGCCCAGCGCCCGACCGCCGGACACGACGATCTTGGCGGCGCCCAGGTCCGGGCGGTCGGACTTGACCTTCTCTTCGCCGACGAAGCTGGTCTTGCCGGCGTCCGCCGCACCGACGGTCTCGACCGGAGCCGAGCCGCCCTCGCCGGCCGCCTTGAAGGCGGTGGCGCGCACGGTGATGACCTTCTTGGCGTCGGACGTTTGGATCGTCTCAAGCGCGTTGCCCGCATAGATGGGGCGCGTGAAGGTGTCGGCGGACACGACCTCGATGATGTCCGAGATCGGGGCCACGTCCAGTTTCGCGGCGATGCGGGGGGCGAAGTTCTTTCCCTCCGTCGTGGCCGGCGCCAGCACCGCGTCATAATCGCTCATCAGGGGCAGGACGGTCGCGGCGACCGCTTCGGCCAGGCCATGGCCGACCTCGGCTCCGTCGGCGACGCGGACCTTGCGGACGCCCTCGATCTTCGCGGCGGCGTCGCCCACCGACTTCGGGCCCAGCACCAGCACGTCGATCTCGCTCGACAGGCCCATGGCGGCGGTGACGGTCTTGTGGGTGGTGTCGCGGACGGCCGAGCCGTCGTGATCGGCGATGACGAGAACGGCCATCTTACAGCACTCCCGCTTCGTTCTTGAGCTTGGCCACCAGATCGGCGGCGTTGTCGACCTTGATGCCGGCCGAGCGCTTGGGCGGCTCGACGACCTTCAGCGTCTTCAGGCGCGGGCTGACATCCACGCCGTAGTCGGCGACCGCCTTCATGGCGATCTCCTTCTTCTTGGCCTTCATGATGTTGGGCAGGGACGCGTAGCGCGGCGTGTTGAGGCGCAGATCCACGGTCACCACCGCCGGCAGCGGCGCGGCCACGGTCTGCAGGCCGCCGTCCACCTCGCGGGTCACGGTCGCCTTGCCGCCGTCCACCACCAGCTTGGAAGCGAAGGTCGCCTGGGGCCAGTCCAGCAGGGCCGCCAGCATCTGGCCGACGGCGTTGTTGTCGCCGTCGATCGCCTGCTTGCCCATCAGAACCAGTTCAGGCTTCTCCTCGTCGACGACGGCCTTCAGGAGCTTGGCGACGGCCAGAGGCTCCAGGTCCGTGTCGGACTGGATTAGGATGCCCCGATCCGCGCCCATGGCCAGGGCCGTTCGGATGGTCTCCTGCGCCTGGCTTGGGCCGATCGACACCACCACGATCTCCGACGCGGTTCCCGCGGCGTGATGTTCCTTGCCTTCCTTGAGACGAACCGCCTCCTCGACGGCGATCTCGTCGAAGGGGTTCATGCTCATCTTGACGTTGGCGAGGTCGACGCCGGATTGGTCCGCCTTCACCCGCGCCTTGACGTTGTAGTCGATCACCCGCTTGACCGGGACCAGAACCTTCATGAGCCTGTCCTTAGGATCGCCGAAATGTTGCGCCACGGAATGGAGGCCGAACCTGCGGCTGTCAACGTGACGCAAGGTCAAGGCGCGACGACCGGTCGCCGTTCCCTCTGGAGCCCCGAATGAGCCGCTATCTCAGCTTCAAGCGCCTCGCCATCCTGTTCTTCGGCCTGTTCGCCGTGGCGGTCACCGCGACCCTGGCGTTCCAGCGCTACTGGGTCGAGCCGGGCGAACGGTGCGAGGCCGAAGGGGGCTGGTGGGACCTGGAAGGCCGGACCTGCGCCCAGCCCATCTACATCCCCGACATCACCGGGCGCCCGGCGGGCGTCAGCCGAGCGGAGGCCTCCGACGCTCAGAATCGCGAGCTGCTGTCGCTGGAGAGACAAGCGCGGGCGCAGGGCCAGCAATAGAAGCCGTCAGCGAGTCGCGCCGGGGACCCACTTCACGTCGTCGGCGCCGTCCGCATTGGCCCGGCGGCCGGCGCAGAACAGATGGTCGGACAGGCGGTTCAGATAGCGGATCGCATCGGCGCTCAGATCGACGCCGGTGTTGGCGGCGCGCACGCAGTCTCGCTCCGCCCGGCGCGCCACAGTCCGCGCAAGATGCAGATGGGCCGCCAGGGCGGAGCCGCCCGGCAGGATGAAGCTGTCCAGCGGCTGCAGCCGTTCGTTCATGGCGTCGATCTCGGCCTCGAGTCGCTCGATCTGCCCGGGCGTGATCCGAAGCGGCTCCCAGTCGGGCGCCGGCTCAAGCGGCGTGGCGAGGTCGGCGCCGAGGTCGAACAGCTCGTTCTGAATCCGACCCAGCATGGCGGCCAGCTCGGGGTCGCCGACGGCATGAAGCCGAACGAGGCCGAGGACGGCGTTCAGTTCGTCCACCGAGCCATAGGCCGCGACCCTGGCGTCCGCCTTGGAGACCCGTGTGCCGTCGACCAGCCCGGTCGATCCGTCATCGCCGGTGCGGGTGTAGATACGATTCAGCTTGACCATGGCCTCAGCCGCCTTGGGTGGATTTCCACCACATGCCGATGACCAGAAGCACGATGGCCGTGGCCTGCAGCGCCACGCGAAGGCGCATCAGCTTGTTGGACCGGCTGCGCGCCTCGGCGCCCGGCGTGAAGAGGGCCTTCAGCCCAAAGCCCAGCGTCACCGCCACCGCGCCGATGGCCAGGAGGATCAGGATGTCGAACACGGTCATGCGCCGAACCTAGGCGTCGCGGCCGCCCGACGCCAGCGGGGCTTGGCGTGGCGTGAGGCCGCGTCAATGCTTCGCTCACCACATCCGTCGACGCGACCGAAACCGCCAAGCCTCAGGGTGGTCCGACTCGGGGAGACGCATGCGCGACAGGATCATCCGCAATCTGGCCAATCTGAACCAGTCGGCCTCGACCGCGCGGGTGCTGAATCTGCTGACCGTCAGCCAGCTTCATCGGCGAAACCTCGAATGGCGCGCCCAGCCGATGTTCCAGGATCGTCGGCTGAACCAGGCCATCTTCATCAAGCACCGGCTGCGCCGCGATGAAGTCGATCGGTTTCGCAACCGGCGCTTCGTCGGCACCAAGGTGATCCTGCCGATCGACGAGACCGACCTGAGCCTGGGCGGCCGTTATCTCTTCGTGGGCCAGATCGGATATGATCTCGCCTTGGCCCAGAACTTCGGTCTGGAGCCCGACTCGGCCGACGCCCGGACGCTCCGTCTGCTGGATCAGCTGCCTGGGCTCGATCCCTTCCTGCTGCGCGAGCAGCTGCGGCGGCACGGCGTGGAGCCCGCCGCCTGCTATTTCAATCTGAGCGCGGCCGATCTGGAGCGGATGACCGCTTTCGTCTCGACCGAGATCACCTCGCTGGTGGACCTCAGCATGGGCGAAGGGGCTGACCTCACGGCCGATAATCCGGTGGCCAGGCTGACCGCGAAAATCCTGTCCAGTCAGCCCGGCGGCGACCTGGAGATGCTGGGCCAGACGTTCCGGCTCAAGCCGTCGGAGTATCAGGAGGGCGTCTTCTGCTGGAAAGGCTTTCTCTACTACAAGTGGTCGCTGGCCAGCCTGATCGGCGAGATCGGGCAGGTGTCGGAATCGGTCAGGACGGTCAAGCCGCGCGGCCGCCCCGATCCTCTGTCGCGCATCACCCTGGAGCGCAGCCGGGCGCGCATTCGCGAGCTGATCATCGAGACCTGTGACGACGCTTCGGGCATGCTGCGGGTCTACGACAGGGCCTATGCGGAACTGACCCAGCACGGCCGACCCGCCGGGTTCCGCGACTTTCTTCTGGCGGCGCCGGACATGTTCGCGCGGCTGGGGGAGCGGCTGGGCGCGATCCAGCACATCGTCAGCTTCTGGCGCTACCGCTTTCAGCGCGGCAAGGCTCAGCCGGACGTCGGCGAGCTGATCGATCTGTTCGCGGACTTCGAGACCAGCCTCACGGGCCGCGACCGCGAACCGGAGGGCCGGACCGCGATCGCCGCCTGACGTTTCGCGGGTCGATCAGTAGCGGTAGTGCTCGGGCTTGAAGGGCCCTTCGACCGGCACGTTGATGTAGCTGGCCTGTTCGGGCTTCAGCACCGTCAGCTTGGCCCCCAGCTTGCCCAGATGAAGCGCCGCGACCTTCTCGTCGAGGTGCTTGGGCAGGGTGTAGACCTTGCGGTCGTAGGCCGAGCGGTTGGTCCACAGCTCGATCTGCGCCAGCGTCTGGTTGGTGAAGGACGCCGACATCACGAACGACGGGTGGCCCGTGGCGTTGCCCAGGTTCACCAGCCGCCCCTCCGACAGCAGGATGATCTTCTTGCCGTCCGGGAACTCGACATGGTGGACCTGCGGCTTGATCTCGTCCCACTTGAAGTTCTTCAGGCCCGCGACCTGGATCTCGCTATCGAAGTGGCCGATGTTGCAGACGATGGCGTTGTTCTTCATCGCCCGCATGTGATCGACGGTGATCACGTCCTTGTTGCCCGTGGCGGTGACGAAGATGTCGGCCTTGTCGGCGACGTCCTCAAGGGTCTGCACCTCGTAGCCTTCCATCGCCGCCTGGAGCGCGCAGATCGGGTCGATCTCGGTGACGATGACGCGCGCCCCGCCCTGGCGCAGCGAGGCGGCCGAGCCCTTGCCGACGTCGCCGTAGCCGCAGACCACCGCGACCTTGCCCGACAGCATCACGTCGGTGCCGCGACGGATGGCGTCGACCAAGCTCTCGCGGCAGCCGTACAGGTTGTCGAACTTCGACTTGGTGACGCTGTCGTTGACGTTGATCGCCGGGAACGGCAACTCGCCGCGCTCGGCCATCTGGTACAGGCGATGCACGCCGGTGGTGGTCTCTTCCGACACTCCGCCGATGGCGTCGCGGATCGCCGAGTAGAAGCCGGGCTTCTCCTTCAGGTACCGCTTCATCACCTTGAAGAGAGCCTCCTCCTCCTCGTTCTGCGGGTTGTCGAGCACCGAGGCGTCCTTCTCGGCCTTGGGGCCGAGCACGCACAGCAGGGTGGCGTCGCCGCCGTCGTCGAGGATCAGGTTGGGATAGCCGCCGTCGGCCCATTCGAAGATCTTGTGGGCGTAGTCCCAGTACTCCTCCAGCGTCTCGCCCTTGACGGCGAAGACCGGGGTGCCCGCACGCGCGACCGCAGCCGCGGCGTGGTCCTGGGTCGAGAAGATGTTGCACGAGGCCCAGCGCACCTCGGCGCCCAGCGCCTCCAGCGTCTGGATCAGCACCGCCGTCTGGATCGTCATGTGCAGACTGCCGGCGATCCGCGCGCCCTTCAGCGGCTGATCCTTGCCGAACTCGTCGCGCAACGCCATCAGGCCCGGCATCTCGGTCTCGGCGATCGCGATCTCCTTGTCGCCCCAGTCGGCCAGGCTGATGTCGCGGACGATGTAGTCGGGCATGGGAGCTCCTCGGAACGAGCGGCGCGGCGGGGCCGGCGGATCGCGCCGCCTATAGACCGCCCCGGCCTGCGGGGCAACAAACCCATAAGGATGTCTTTATATGCCTCGTCGGGGTGGACAGCCCGCATCAGCGCAATAGTCTGAGTTATTGCCTGACGGGAGGACGAGATGCGCGCCTGCACTCTATCGGCGGCCCTGGCCATCAGCCTGCTGGGCTGTTCGGCGGCAGCTCAGGAAGCGGCCTTCGAAGAGTTCCGGTACGCCGGGAGCGATCCGGCAAACGCCGCGCCGCTCGAGGCCGGACAGTACCGCAACCCGATCCTGCAGGGCTTCTACCCGGACCCCTCGATTACCCGGGCGGGGGACGACTACTATCTGGTGACCTCGACCTTCGCCTACTTCCCCGGCATCCCGGTGTTCCATAGCCGCGACCTGGTGAACTGGACCCAGATCGGCAACGCCATCGACCGGCCCGATCAGCTGGACTTCGGGACGCTGGGCCTGTCGCGCGGCGTGTTCGCGCCGGCCATCGAGCATCACGACGGGACCTTCTGGATCCTGAACACCTGTGTGGACTGCGGCGATAACTTCCTCATAACGGCGAGCGACCCGGCGGGCCCCTGGTCCGATCCGGTCTGGCTGCCGGACCTCGCCGGCGGCATCGATCCGTCGCTGTTCTTCGATTCCGACGGCTCCGCCTGGATTCTGAACAACGGGCCGCCCGAGGGCGAGCCGCGCTACGACGGCCACCGCGCCATCTGGATCCAGCGTTTCGATCCGGTCGCCAAGCGCACCTTCGGCCCCCGCACCGTGCTGGTGGACGGCGGGGTCGAGCCGGAGACCAATCCGATCTGGATCGAGGGGCCGCATCTGATCCGGCGCGGCGAGTGGGTCTATCTGATCTGCGCCGAAGGCGGCACCGCGGAGGGTCACTCCCAGGTCGTCCTGCGCGCCCGCAGCCCCGAAGGCCCGTTCGAACCATGGGAGGGCAATCCGATCCTGACGCAGCGGGACCTGCCGCGCGACCGGACCCATCCGATCACCTCCGCGGGCCACGCCGACTTCGTCCAGCTGCCGGACGGCTCCTGGTGGGCCACCTTCCTGGCCGTCCGGCCCTATGAGGGCGACTTCTACAACACCGGCCGGGAGACGTTCCTGATGCCGGTGGACTGGTCCGGCGAGTGGCCCGTCATCACGCGGCCGGGCGAGGCGATCCCCTATGCAGCGGCGCGGCCCAACCTGGCGGACGCGGGGCCAGGACCCGAGCCGACCAGCGGCGCCTTCGAGATAGAGGAGACGTTCGACACGCCGCTCGGCCCGCAATGGATGATGATGCGCAATCCGCGCGAGACCTGGAGCCGGGTCGAGGAGGGCCGTCTGGTGCTTGATGCTCGCCCGGCCGGCCTGGGCGACAACGGCAATCCGAGTTTCCTCGCGCGCCGCCAGCAGCACCAGAACGCCGCCGCCGAAACGACCCTCAGCGCCCCGCCGACGCGCATCGGCGACCGCTTCGGCTTCGCGGCGCTGCAGAGCGACGACTACTGGCACGCGATCTCGGTCGTGCGGACGGCGTCGGGTCCGCGCGTCGAGCTTAGGTCGCGGACCGGAGCAGATCAGCCGGCCGACGGGGTGTTGGTCGCCGACGAGGCGCTAGAGAGCGAGGGGCCGGTTCGGTTCCGGTTCACCGCCGCCGGCGACCGCTACACGGCAGCCTGGGCCCCCGCCGAGGGCGACTGGCGCATGCTGTCGAACGACATCGACGGCCGCACGCTCAGCACGCGGACGGCCGGCGGCTTCGTCGGGGCGGTGTTCGGGCCCTTCGCCCAGTCGGACGCCCCCTAGGGCCTGTTGCGATCCGGCGCCGGGCGTGCTGTTGCGGCCGCACGGAGGCTTGTCCCATGCGCCCATCCCTGATCGCCCTCAGCCTCGCCGCAGCGCTCGCGACCGCCGCCTGCGCCGCCGCACCGACCGCTCGCGGCGACACGAACGTGCTGGGGGCGCGCTTCGACTGCCTGAGGAACGGTGCCCTGCTGGTCTCGGCTCACCGCGCGGTGTGGGATGACACCACGCCGGAGAACTCGCTCGCCGCGATCCGCCGGACCGGTCGGGAGATTCCCGGAGCGATGCTGGAGATCGACGTGGCGATGACCGCCGACGGCGCCCTCGTCCTGATGCACGACGACGATCTGGAGCGGACCACGACTGGAACCGGCGAAGTCGCGCGGCTGACCCTGGCCGAGGTGCGCCGGGCGCGGCTGGTCGACGGCGCCGGGCGGACGACCGAGGAGCCAGTCCCGACCTTCGTCGAGGCGCTCGCGGCCGTCCGGGAGATCGGCGGGGTGGCCTCGATCGACTTCAAGATCGAGGGCGATCGCGAGCGGCTGTTCCGCGCGGTCGTCGAGGCGGTGCGGGCGGAGGACATGGCCGAGGCCGCCGTCCTGATCGCCCCGAACCTGGAGGATGCGCGAGCCCTTCACCGCCTGGCCCCGGAGCTGAGCCTGTCGGTTCCGATCGATGAGGTCGGCGATCTGGCGGGCCTTGATCCGACGAGGGTCCTGGCCTGGACCGGAACGCGCGAACCCCGACCGGGGCTGTGGCGGGCGCTGGCCGCCCAAGGCGTCGAGCCGATGTTCGGCACACTGGGTCGCGAAGGCGTGCGGCGCGACGACCGGTTCGCGGCCGACGGCGACACCTCGGAGTACGCCGGGCTGGCCCGCGAGGGGCTGGCGATCGTGGCGACCGATACGCCGGCCGCCGTCCGCGCGGGCGCGCCCGAGGCCGTCGCTGACGCCGGTCGCTGTCTGCGCGACTGAGCCGGGTTGGCGCGCCCGCCGACGACAGCTAAGCACCGCCCCATGACGCCGACGATCGATCCCGCCATTCCGCGCCACGACTGGACCCTCGCCGAGGTCGAGGCGCTGTTCGACCTGCCGTTCATGGAGCTGGTGTTCCGGGCGGCGAGCGTGCACCGGACCTGGTTCGACCCCTCCGAGGTCCAGGCCTCGCGCCTGCTGTCGATCAAGACCGGCGGCTGCGCCGAAAACTGCGGCTACTGCAGCCAGTCGGCCCATTTCGACACTGGTTTGAAGGCCGAGAAGCTTATGGACGCCCAGGCCGTGATCGCCGAAGCCATGGCGGCCAAGGCCGGAGGGGCCAGCCGCTTCTGCATGGGCGCGGCCTGGCGCGAGCTGAAGGACCGCGACACGCCGAAGCTGGCGGCCATGATCGCGGGCGTGAAGGCGCTGGGGCTCGAAACCTGCGCGACGCTCGGCATGCTGACGGTGGATCAGGCGAAGCAGCTCAAGGCGGCCGGCCTCGACTACTACAACCACAACCTGGACACCGGCCCGGATTACTACGCCGAGGTGGTGACGACCCGGACCTACCAGGACCGGCTGGACACGCTTCAGCATGTCCGCGACGCAGGGATGGCCACCTGCTGCGGCGGGATCGTCGGCATGGGCGAGGCGCGTCGAGACCGGGCGGGGCTGCTGCACGCCCTGGCGACCCTGCCCGCCCACCCGGACAGCCTGCCGGTGAACGCGCTGGTGCCGATCACCGGAACGCCGCTGGGCGACAAGGTCATGACCGAGGGGACGATCGACGGAATCGAGTTCGTGCGCACCATCGCCGTCGCGCGGCTGGTCTGTCCGAAATCGATCGTGCGGCTATCGGCCGGGCGCGAAGCCATGTCGACGGAGCTTCAGGCCCTGTGCTTTCTCGCGGGCGCCAACTCGATATTCGTCGGCGGCCGGCTGCTGACCACGCCGAACCCGGGCGAGGACGCGGACGCGGACCTGTTCGCCCGCCTCGATCTCAAGCCGATGCCGGCCCCCGTGCAGGTCGACGCCGCGTAACCGGATGTTCAATCCGTCGAGCTAGGCTCGGCGGATGGATCGACGCGCTCTTCTGGGACTGTCCAAGCCGGCCTTGCTCAAGACGGGCGGCGGTGGCGGCGGGGCTCCTGCCGCCGCCTATATCCGGTTCCCGGCCATGACGGCCTCGGTGGTCCGACCGGACGGCCGGCGCGGCGTGCTGTCGGTCGAGACCGGGATCGACGCCCCCGCCGCCCTGGCGCAGCGGGCCCAGCAGTCCCAGCCGCGCATTCGCGCCGCCTTCAACCTGGTGATCCAAAGGGTCGCGGCCGAGGCTCTGCCCGGGCGTCCGCCGGACGTTCAGCGTCTGTCGCGGGAGATGCAGGCCGAGCTTGATCGGGTGATGGGGCGCCCCGGGGTCCGTGTGCTGCTCGGCACGGTGATGGCGGTCTGACCGATCGGCGACCGCAGGGTCTTTCGCGCACGCGAGACGATGGCGTAAGAAGGCGGTCCTTCTCCACCGGGCGAGGTCCGACGTTTTCGAATGAGCGCGATCAGGCGAGTGGCCGTCATCGGCGCGGGCCAGATGGGCATGGGCATCGCCCAGACCGTGGCCTTGGGCGGCTATGAGGTCGGCGTCTATGACTCCGACGCGACGCGGCCGGTTCAGGCGATCGGCGGCGTAGCCGCCAGCCTGGCGCGGAACGTGGCCCGGGGAGGCCTGAGCCAAGCCGACGCCGACGCGGCCCTGAAGCGCATCCAGCCGATCACGGCGCTGGAGGACGCCGCCCGGTCCGATCTGGTCATCGAGGCCGCCACCGAGGACGAGGCGGTGAAGAAGGCGGTGTTCGCCGCCCTGACGCCGCACCTGGGCCCGGATACGCTGCTTTCGTCCAACACCTCGTCGATCTCGATCACCCGCCTGGCGTCGGCCACGGATCGACCGGAGCGGTTCATCGGCCTGCACTTCATGAAGCCGGCTCCGGTGATGAGGCTGGTGGAGATCGTTCGAGGCATCGCGACGTCGAAGGCGACCTATGAGACCGCCGTCGCCTTCGCGGAGTCGCTGGGCAAGACCACCACCGAGGCCGAGGATTTCCCTGCCTTCATCGTCAACCGCATCCTGGTGCCGATGATCAACGAGGCGATCTACACCCTCTACGAAGGCGTCGGGAACGTGGCCTCCATCGACAAGGCGCTGAAGCTTGGCGCCAATCACCCGATGGGACCGCTCGAGCTGGCGGACTTCATGGGGCTGGACGTCGTCCTGGCCATCATGAACGTGCTGCACGACGGCCTGGCGGACACCAAGTACCGGCCCTGCCCGCTCTTGGTGAAGTACGTCGAGGCCGGCTGGCTGGGGCGTAAGTCCGGCCGCGGCTTCTACGACTACTCCGGCGCGGTACCGGAGCCGACCCGATGAGACCGCCCGAGCGCCTGAGCGACCTCCCCGGCCGCACACAGGTTCGGTGGCGTTCCTCCACGCCGATGTTCGCGGCGCTCGCCTGTCTGGCGGGCGCGGCCTGGCCGCCCCTGGTGCTGACGCTGCCGATCTGGCCGCCGGCGAACTGGACCCCGGGTCTGGAGATGGACTGGCGGCTGATCGTGCTGGCCGTCGGCCTGGTCTTCACCCCGGCCGGGCTCTATCTCGTGGCGCGCGAGCGGGATCGGCGGGGCCGCCCCAGCAGCCGCTTAGGCATCGTCTGGCGCTTCCTGCTGTATGGCGGAGCCGGGGCCGCGGCGCTGCAGATCGGGGCCACGGTGATCGTCACGGTGATCGGGTGGTTCGAGGCCGGCGGCATCGCCCAGGCGGCGGGCGCCAGCGAGACCACCATCCTGATCTACGGCGTCGGCGGCCTGCCCATCGCCATTCTGGTGGGGGTCAGCTACGCCCTGTGGGCGGGCCTGTGCTGCGCCTTCATCGCCTTCGAGGCCCAGCCGGAGGTTCGCGACCGTCTGGGTCTGATGGGCGAGGCCGGCTGACATTACGAGGTTGTAACTTTCCGGGTTCGGCGGTCTGCGTCAAGCTACCTTGACATCTGGGGGAGACGCCATGTCCGCAGCCGAGGATACGACCCTTTCGCCCGCGACGGCGGCTCGACCCGCGCCGATCCGGCGCCAGGACCGCATCGTCTATTTGGACATCCTGCGCGGCTTCGCGGTCCTGGGGATCCTGGCGGTCAACGCGGCCACCTTCGCCTGGCCCGCCGCCCTCGACTTCGATCCCACCCTGGCGCGGCCTTGGGTGGAGGACGCCGCGAACGTCACCGGCGAATGGGTGGTCGATGTCTTCTTCCAGGACAAGTTCCGAAGCCTGTTCTCCATGCTGTTCGGCGTCTCGATCTTCCTGATCGGCGGCCAGAGGCACGACGAGACGAAGGCGCCGGTGCTGCACCGCCGGCTGATGTGGCTGGGGTTGTTCGGCCTGATCCATGGGGCGGCGGTGTGGATGGGCGACATCCTGCTGCATTACGCCTATTGCGGTCTGATCGCGATGCTGGCGCGCTCCTGGTCGGCGCGACGGCTGATCGTGGTGGGGGGCGGGCTGAACCTCGCCTTCGGCCTGATCTCGGCGCTCGCCCTGTGGTCGCAGGCGGCCTTCGCCGGCCAGGCGGAAGCCGGTCAGAACCCCTTCGCCATGAGCCCGGAGAATATCCAGGCCATCATCGCCGCCTATCAGTCCGGCTTCCCGGGCGCTCAGATCGAGAACTTCAAGGCCTGGCTGCTGCTGGCCACCCTCAGCCTCTTTCTGGCTCCGATCACGATCGGCCTGATGTGGTTGGGTCTGGGCCTGTTCAAGGCCGGCTTCCTGGTCGGTCGTGCGCCGGTGTGGGTGTATGTGCTGCTGGCGGCGCTGGCTGTCGGGAACCTCGTCTTCTACGCCCAGAACGCCTGGCTGGACGCCAACGCCGAGCCGGGAACCTTCCCATCCGGCGGCATGGCCGGGATCGGGGCCAGCTTCGCCTGGCTGATCACCCTCGGCTACGCCAGCGTGCTCATCCTGATGACCAGATTCGGCCTCGGCTTCATCTCGCGTCGGTTCGCCCCGGTCGGGCAGATGGCCTTCACCAACTACCTGAGCCAGAGCCTCATCATGGCGAGCCTGTTCTATCTGCCATGGGGACCGATGTGGTTCGGCGACGTACGGTTCGCGCCTGGCGGCATGTGGTGGGTCATCGGCGCGGTGTGGCTGCTTCAGCTGATCTGGTCGCCGCTATGGCTCAGCCGCTTCGAGATGGGCCCTCTGGAGTGGTTGTGGCGCGGCCTGACCTACGGGCGTCTGCCGCCGCTGCGGCGTCGCGCCTGATCCCAAGGCCGCCTGAGCGCGACAGACGGCGCGCGCCCGAGCGACCGCTTGCCCCCGGCCTCGCCGGGGTCTAGACCGCCCGGCGTTCCGTTTCGCAACGCACAAGCTCCTGGAGGCCTGAATGGCTCGCGCGAAGATCGCCCTCATCGGCGCCGGCATGATCGGCGGCACCCTCGCCCACATCTGCGCGCGCGAGGCGCTGGGCGACGTGATCCTGTTCGACATCGCCGAGGGCACGCCCCAGGGCAAGGCGCTGGACATCGCCGAGGCCACCGCCGTCATCGGCCAGGACGTGGCCCTGAAGGGCGCGAACGACTACGCCGACATCGCCGGCGCGGACGTCTGCATCGTCACCGCGGGCGTGCCGCGCAAGCCCGGCATGAGCCGCGACGACCTGCTGGGCATCAATCTCAAGGTCATGAAGGCCGTGGGCGAGGGCATCAAGGCGCATGCGCCGAACGCCTTCGTCATCTGCATCACCAACCCGCTGGATGCGATGGTCTGGGCGCTGCAGAAGTTCTCGGGCCTTCCGAAGGAGAAGGTTGTCGGCATGGCCGGCGTGCTGGATTCGGCCCGCTTCGCCTACTTCCTGGCTGAGAAGACTGGCGTGTCGATCCAGGACATCCACGCCTGGACGCTGGGCGGCCACGGCGACGACATGGTGCCGATGGTGCGCCACTCCACCGTCGGCGGCCTGCCCCTGCCGGACGCGGTCAAGGCCGGCTTCATGACGCAAGCCGAGCTCGACGCCATCGTCGAGCGCACCCGCAAGGGCGGCGGCGAGATCGTGGCCCTGCTCAAGACCGGCTCGGCCTTCTATGCGCCGGCCGAGAGCGCCGTCGCCATGGCCCGCTCCTACCTGCTGGACCAGAAGCGCGTCCTGCCCTGCGCCGTGTGGCTGTCGGGCGAGTACGGGCTGAACGACCTCTACGTCGGCGTGCCCGCCCTGATCGGCGCCGGCGGCGCGGAGAAGGTGATCGAGTTCACCACCAACGACGACGAGAAGGCGATGCTGGCCAAGTCCGTCGCGTCGGTGCAGGGCCTGATCGAGGCCTGCAAGCAGATCGACCCCTCGCTGGGCTAAGCAACTCATTCCTCCCCCACAGGGGGAGGGGGACCCCCGCAGGCGGTGGAGGGGGTAGGTGCGCCTCAACCCCCTCCGTCACGGCGCTTGCGCGCCGCGCCACCTCCCCCAAAGGGGAGGAATGACAGCTATAGAATGTACCGGCTCAGGTCCGCGTTTGCGGCCAGGCCCGCGATCTTCTCGCGCACCGCGTCGCCGTCGAAGCGGACGGTCTGGCCCGACAGATCGGAGGCCCTGAAGCTGGTCTCCTCCAGCACGCGCTCGATCACGGTCTGGAGCCGGCGCGCGCCGATGTTCTCGACCGCGCTGTTGGCCGCCACCGCCGCGTCGGCCAGGGCGTCGATCGCGTCGTCGGTGAACTCCAGCGTCACGTCCTCGGTGGCGAGCAGAGCCTGGTTCTGACGGATCAGGTTCGATTCCGGCTCGGTCAGGATGCGGCGGAAGTCGTCGCGCGTCAGGGCCTTCAGCTCCACCCGGATCGGCAGCCGGCCCTGCAGCTCGGGCAGCAGGTCCGACGGCTTGGCCACGTGGAAGGCGCCGGACGCGATG
>JBKBUS010000216.1:0-4126 GCA_046290035.1 Brevundimonas sp. | reverse complement strand
GGGCGAGGCGCGCGCGCGCGAGGCCGGCAAGCTGCGCGCCGAGGGCAAGAGCTATGTCGTCAAGGATGGCGACGTCATGCACTTCCTGTTCAGCTGATCGGCCTCAGCCCGGCGTCTCCGCCAGCGTGGTGCACTTGTTGAGCCGCACCGGGTCACCGCCGCGATCGAGGTAGGTCAGGGTCATGACGTCGCCCTGCACGGCCATGCGAACGCGTTCCTCGCTCGCCTGCCCCTCGGCCTCGCAGCGCAGGCTGGCGTCGTAGGCGTCATCCGCCTGAGTGATCGCCGTGATGTCGCAACTGTTCTCATAGCCGAGGAACCGGGTCGTCGTGATCTCGATGGGTCGGCCGGCGCCGCTCTGCTCGGCGCACCAGCGCACATCCGCCGCCCAGCGTCCGACGAAGTTGGTGGGCCCGGCGCCGGGCAGACCCTCGACCTTGGCCGGCGGCGGCGAGGCGACCTCGGCCGACGGGGCGGGCTCCGGACGCGGGGCCAGCGGATCGCCGCCTTGGTCGCAGGCGGTGAGGAGGAACGGGACGAGAAGCATTAGGCGGCGCATGACGCCCTAACGCCTCGCCCCCGCCGGCGGTTCTCGATCAGCGCCGCGCGTCGCCCGTGCGCGCGCGGATCGCCCCGAACTCGCTGTTCGGCTTCCAGCCGGGCCAGCGCTCGCTGTTCGCGAGATCCCAGGCCAGGCGATACATCAGCGTCAGGGTCTCGACGCCCGACGAGAAATCGAGCTCCGGCGACCACTCGTCAGCCGCCTGGTGGTAGCGCTCCTCCCACATCGCGCGATAGGCGGGCTCGCCCACGGCCTTGCCGCCCTCGTCGTAGTCGACGCCATGCCACGGCATCAGGGCCGGGACGCCGGCGACGGCGAACGGCAGGTGGTCGGAGCGATAGTAGAACCCCTGCTCCGGCTGGCTGTCGTCGGTCAGATAACGTCCCTCCGCCTCGGCGAGCCGCGCCAAGTCGTCCTCCAGCTCGTTCTGGCCGAAACCGAAGATCGGCAGGTCGCGGGTGGGCGGCGACAGGGGCAGCATGTCGATGTTGAGGTCCGCCACCGTCGTCTCGATCGGATACACCGGGTCGGCGGCGTAGGCCCACGCGCCGAGCAGACCCATCTCCTCGGCCGCCATATGGGCGAAGACGAAACTGCGCTCGGCGGGTCCGGCGGCCTTCAGCTCGCGGGCCATCTCGACCAGGGCGACCGTGCCGGAGGCGTTGTCCCAGGCGCCGTTCCAGACGTTGTCCTCGCCCTCGGGGACCTCCTGACGGCCGTGATTGTTCAGCCCGACGTGATCCCAGTGGGCGGAGAAGATGATGGTCTCGTCCGGCCGCTCGGTTCCGGGGATGCGGGCGAGCAGATTATGGGTGCGCAGCACATCGACGGACTCCTCCGCCGACGCCGTGAAGCGCACGCCCGTGAGCGGCGTCGCCCGGAAGTCGCCGCCGGCCTGGGCGGCCGCGATCAGGGCCTCCATGTCCAGGGAGGCCGCGCTGAACAGCGCCGCCGCGGCCGGCCGCATCATGTCGGCGGTGAATTCGACATCCGCCCCGCCGGGCTGGAAGGTCCGCTGAGCGTCGGCGAAACGGGCGGCGGCGAGCTGGGGCTGAAGCGTGATGACGCCCACGGCGCCGCGCGCGAAGGCGTCCCGCGCCTTCCACCATCCGGCGTTGTAGACCGTCGGATACTCGCCATTGAACAGATCGCCGTCGGGCTCCCCGGGGAGCAGCACGACCACCTTCCCCCGGACATCGGCGTCCTTGTAGTCGTCCCAGCCGCGTTCGGGCGCGACGATGCCGAAGCCGGCGAAGACCAGTTCGGCCCCCTCGACGTCGGCTCGCCCGTCGTTCGTCGCCGCGCGCAGGTTCAGATCCTCGCCCTTGGCCAGGACGCGGGTCTGTCCGTCAGGCCCGGTCCAGGTCGCGGTGAAGTCGCGCACCGGCGTATAGCGACGCAGATCGACCGGCTGCAGCCACTGGCCGTTCGGACCGCCGGGCTCCAATCCGATCGCCTCGTACTGCGCCTGCAGCCACTCCAGCGTCTTCCGCTCGCCCGGCGTGCCGGGATAGCGTCCCTCGAAGCTGTCGTCGGAAATCTCGCGCACCCCGTCGGATAGCCGCTGGGCGGAAAAATCCTGAGCGTGAGCGACGCCGCCAGCGACGAGCAGCGCGGCGACGCAGACGGCGGAGAGACGACGAAACATGCGGGGCTTGCCTTCAATAGAGCGTTCCGGCGGACCCTAGATGGGCCGCCTCGCCCCGCACGTTAAGTTTTCGTCATCCTGCGGTCAGTCCCGCTGCGCGTCCGAGACTTCCCGGGCGACCCGGAACTCGGAGGTCGGCCGCCATTGCGGCCATTCGCGGCTGTTGGCCAACTCCAGGCCGACGCGGAAATAGACCTCGAGGTCCTCCAGCTGGCCCGACAGGTCCCAGTCGGCGGACCATTCGTCATCGGCCTGGTGGTAGCGGTCGGCGGTATAGCTGTCGCGCCGCGCGATCCGCTCGGCGATGGGCTCGTCCCGGAAGTCGCCCGTGCCGCGCATGTAGGCCATCGGCACGCCGCGCTTGGCCAGCGGGAAGTGGTCAGAACGGAAATAGGTCCCGGCCGAAGGATTGGCGTCCGGGACGATCTGACGGCCCTGTCCTTCCACCAGAGACGCGACCCGGTCGTCGAAGTCCGACTGGCCAAAGCCGGTCACCCCCATGCCGGTGACCCGGCCATAGACGTTGGCGGCGTCCATGTTGAACCCGCCGACCGTCGTCTCCAGCGGATAGACCGGATTAGCGGCGTAGTACTCGGAGCCGAGCAGACCGCTCTCCTCGGCGGTGAAGCCGATCAGCACGATCGACCGCTCGGGACGCGGAACGGCGGCGTAGGCGTGGGCCATCTCGATCAGCGCCGCGGTGCCCGACGCATTGTCCACCGCGCCGTTGAAGATGGCGTCGCCGTTCGCGTCCGGCTCGCCGATGCCGATGTGGTCCCAGTGGGCGGTGTAGAGGATAGTCTCGTCCGGATGCGTCGTGCCCGGCAGGCGCGCCAGGATGTTGTGGGTCTGGATGCGCGAGGTCTCCACGTCGAACCCGGCGTCCAGCGTCGCGCCGGGGATCGGCACCGGCTGGAAGTCGGCGGAGCGCGCCGCGACCTTCAGCGCCTCGAAGTCCAGGCCGGCGCGCTGGAACAGCTCGACCGCCACGTCGCGCTGAATCCACGACTCGAGGGGCACGCGCTCGGCCTCGGCGTTCTGGCGCACGATGTCGAACTGGGGCCCGGTCCAGGAGTTCGCCACCGTCGTCCAGCCGTAGGAAGCGGGCGCGGTTTCGTGAACGATCAGGACGCCGGCCGCCCCCTGGCGCGCGGCTTCCTCGTACTTGTAGGTCCAGCGGCCGTAGTAGGTCATGGCGCGGCCGCCGAAGGTGTCCAGTTCGGGCTGCTCGAAGTCGGCATCGTTCACCAGAACGACGATGATCTTGCCCCGGACATCGACGTCCTTGAAATCGTTCCACTGCCGCTCGGGCGCATCGATACCGTAGCCGACGAAGACCAGCGGGGCGTTGCTCAGGTCAACCAGCGTCCCGGGCAGCCGTGTCGAGACCACGATCTGCTGGCCCTGGGTCAAGGCGATGGTCTCGCCGCCGACGCTGAAGCCCGCGCGGATATTGGAAGCGGTGAAGCGGTTCAGCGTCACGGCCTGGGTCCACTGACCGTTCGGCCCGCCCGGCTGGAAGCCCGCCGCGCCGTACTGGGCGCTGAGGTAGTCGATGACCTTCTGCTCGGCCGGCGTCGCGATTCCGCGGCCTTCGAAGCTGTCATCAGACAGGACCCGGGCATGTTCCGACAGACGCGCGGTGTCGAACGTCGGTGCCGCCGGGGCTGCGATGGATGCAGCGCCCCCCGCCGTCGCACAGGCGGAAAGCAGCGCACCGGCGGCAAGCACGGCAATGGAAACAGGCAGACGCATGGTCAAAATACCCTCAGCCTTTTGAACAGGGTGCGGACCGTAGGGCACGCCATCCGGCCTGTCGATTGCGGCATTCCCGCCTCGCAGGGCGAGGCACACCCGGAACCGAAAACGAAAAACCCGCCGGAGCACGGGCTCCGGCGGGTCGATCATTCAGCCTG
>JBKBUS010000215.1:0-4149 GCA_046290035.1 Brevundimonas sp. | reverse complement strand
CAGCGGGACCACGAGATCGTAACCCCAGTCATGGTCGCCGTCGGGCGCCCTGGTCTCGCGGGCGAGCTCAAGTCGAACGTGGTGAAGTCTGGCCATGCGGGCCTCCGTCTGGGACGCCGGCACCCTGGATCGCGTCGTGACGACACGCCTTGATCCGCATCAAACCGGCGCGTTCCCGGCGGCGCCCTTGAAAACCCCCCGCGCGTCAGGCATAGGCCCGCGTCTGGCGTTCGCCGCACCCCGAGGGGACTCGAGGTGCGATCGGTCGTCGGGGCCCTAGGAGTTTAGCTCAGTTGGTAGAGCACCGGTCTCCAAAACCGGGGGTCGTGGGTTCGAGTCCCTCAACTCCTGCCATCCCCCTGTCGCCATAGCCGGGCCATCCCCATCTGGGGCGACAGGAAAAAGCATTCGAGAGACCCTTTACGCTCATGGCGAAGGCGAAGACACCCGGCGGGCGCCGTCCCGGCAGCCCCCAGCCCGCGCAAGGCCCGACCGTCTCGGTCGAGCAGCCGACGGCCAAGCCGCGCGTGACACCGGCCCAGTTCATCAGCCAGGTGCGCGCCGAGGGTCGCAAGATCGTATGGCCGAGCCGCAAGGAGACCTGGATCACCTCGGTGATGGTCTTCATCATGGTGGCCCTGGCCGCCCTGTTCTTCTGGATCGTCGATGCGCTGCTGACCGTCGTGTCGCAGTGGATCATCGGCTTCGGCGCCTGAGGAGACGCCAAAGATGACCGACGCCGCGCCCGCCGCCGCCGCCAACCCGCGCCACAAGTGGTACATCGTCCACGCCTACTCGAACTTCGAGAAGAAGGTGGCCGAACAGCTGCGTGAGCAGGCGCGCCAGCAGGGGCTGGAGGAGAACTTCTCCGAAATCCTGGTGCCGACCGAGGACGTTGTCGAGATCCGTCGCGGTCGCAAGGTCAACGCCGAGCGCAAGTTCTTCCCCGGCTATGTGCTGGTGAAGATGGAGATGACGGACCAGGCATATCACCTGGTCAAGAACACGCCGAAGGTCACCGGCTTCCTCGGCGCCGCGGGCGGCACCAAGCCGCTGCCGGTCTCCGAACGCGAGGTGCAGAACATCATCGGCGCGGTGGAGGAGGGCGTGGAGCGTCCGAAGCCCACCATCCGCTTCGACATCGGCGAGACCGTCAAGGTCGTCGACGGCCCCTTCGCCAGCTTCGACGGCCAGGTCGAGAGTGTCGACGAGGACAACGCCCGCCTGCGCGTGGCGGTGTCGATCTTCGGCCGTCCGACGCCGGTCGATCTGGAATACGGCCAGGTCGAGAAGACCGGCGGCTAAGCCACCGCTTCAGCGCGCGCCGAACGGCACGATCCGGTTGTCGGCGTCGTGGCCGATGTCGGCCGGGCCCAGGTAAGCAATGCCCGACCGGGCGCACCAGAAGCGGGCGATCTCCTCCGGCGTCATGCCGAAGTCCGGGTCGTTCGGCGTCACGTCGGAAGCGCGGCCCATGCGGATCCCCGCCACGCGCCGGATCGACGCCTGGCTGGTGATGTGGAACATGTAGCGGTCGATGCGGTAGGCGGCCTCCGACACCTCCTCCAGCATCAGCACATGGCCTGACAGGTCCGGTTCGATCGGCGTGCCGAGCAGCTGGCTCAGGATCGTCAGGTTGAACGCCGCGGCCGGGCGGGGGTCGTCGGCCAACGACGGCTCCAGGCCTCCTGTGTCACCCTTGGTCAGCCAGTCGAGGGCGCGGCGTCCGGTCTCGGGACTGCGCCGCACGTCCGACGCCATCGGCCCGTGGGCCACATGCTCGAACCCGGCCTTATAGAGCGCGGCCAGCAGGCTGCCCGCGTCGGAGTAGCCCAGATACCGCTTGGTCCGGGCGTGATGGTTCAACTGAGGGATCACGGCCTCCGCGATGCGGCAGGACCCATAGCCGCCGCGCGCGAACCAGACGGCGTCAAGCCGAGGGTCGTTGGCGAACTCCACGAAGGCCCGCGCGCGCGTCGCGTCGTCGCCGGCGAAGTGGCCGTGCTTGGCGTGGATCGACGGATGGAAGACGAGCTTCGGATCGCCCGACGGGTAATGCTCGGCCATCCAGGCTTCGACGGCCTTCGCGGTCTCCACCGAGAAGCGGGAGCTGACGGCGACAACGCCGATCTTCATGGGATGCGCTCTGGTCAGGCGCCTGACGGGCCTTTAGTCAGGCCTGATCAGCCTTCGCCGTTTCGCCCTTTCGGATCAAGTCGATGACGCAGCCCAAGGACTACTTCTTCTGCGGGGTCGGCGGCTCGGGCATGCTGCCGCTCGCCCTGATCGTGAAGGCGTCCGGGGCGCGGGTCGAAGGCTCGGATCGGGCCCGGGACCAGGGCCGGACGCCCGAGAAGTTCGCCTGGCTGGAGGCGCAGGGGATCAGCCTGCATCCCCAGGACGGCTCCGGCGTGACCCGCGCGAACCAGCTCGTGGTGGCCACCGGCGCCGTCGAGGACACGGTGCCCGACATCGGCGCGGCCCGGCGCGCGGGCGCGACCGTCGTCACCCGCCCGGAGCTGCTCAGCGACCTGTTCAACCGAGCCGAGACCTCGGTGGGGATCGCGGGGACCAGCGGCAAGTCCACCATCACCGGCATGGTCGCCTGGATCCTCGACCGCGCCGGCCTCGATCCCACCGTCATGAACGGCGCGGTCATGAAGAACTACGTGGACGCCGAACATCCCTTCGCCGGCGCGCGGCTGGGCCGGCCGGGGCTGTTCGTGTCCGAGGTGGACGAGTCCGACGGCTCCATCGCCCGCTACGACCCGACCGTCGCGGTCGTCTCCAACATCTCGCTGGATCACAAGTCGATGGAGGAGCTACGCGATCTGTTCGGCGGCTTCGTCGGCCGGGCCCGGACAGCGGTCCTGAACCTCGACAACGCCGAGACCGCCGCTCTGGCTCAGGTCTTCGCCGATGCGCCGACGACGGTGCGCACCTTCTCGCTGCAGGACGACGGCGCCGACCTCTCGGCGCATGCGTTTCAACCGCTCGCCGACGGCATGGCCTTCGAGCTGCGGGCGCGGTCAGGCCTCAGCCTGCCCATCCGCCTGTCCCAGCCAGGGGCGCACAATGTGGCCAACGCGCTGGCGGCGCTCCTGGCGGCGGAGGCGCTCGGCGTGCCGGTCGAGACGGGCGTGCAGGCCCTTGAGAGCTTCCAGGGAATCCGCCGCCGGCTGGAGCTGGTCGGCTCCAGGAACGGCGTCGCCGTCATCGACGACTTCGCCCACAACCCGGACAAGATCGCCGCGACGCTGAAGACGCTGCACGCCTTCGAAGGGCGGCTGCTGGTGATGTTCCAGCCGCACGGCTTCGGGCCGCTGAAGCTGATGCGAGCCGAGTTCGTGGACGGCTTCGCGGGCCTGTTGCGTCCCGACGACGTGCTGCTGATGCCGGAGCCGGTCTACTACGGCGGGACGACCGATCGCAGCGTGTCTTCCGACGATCTGGTGGGCGACCTGACCGCGCGCGGGGTCAAGGCGGAGGCGTACCCCGACCGCGCCGCCTGCGGCGAACGCCTGCTCGAACTGGCGCGGCCGGGAGACCGCATCGTGGTCATGGGGGCCCGCGACGACACCCTGTCGATCTTCGCCGAGGACCTGCTGGCGCGTCTCTAGCGCCGGAACACGCCCACCAGCTCCACGTGGGCGGACCACAGGAACTGGTCGATCGGCGTGACGCGCTCCAATCGGAAGCCCGCGTCGATCAGGACGCGCGCGTCGCGGGCGAAGGTCGAGGCGTTGCAGGACACGCCGACCACGACGCTCGTCGCCGTCTGGGCGATCTGGCGCGTCTGCTCCAGCGCCCCCGCGCGGGGCGGATCGAACACCACGGCGTCCACGCCCTTCAGGTCGTGCGGCGACAGCGGGCGGCGGAACAGGTCGCGCGCCTCGGCCGTGATCGGCTTCAGGCCCGAGGCGGTCGCCGCGCCAGCCTTAAGCGCCGCTATGCCGTCGGCCGAGGCGTCCGCCGCGATCACCGGCGCGATCCTGGCCAAGGGGAAGGTGAAGGTGCCGGCGCCGCAGAACAGATCCGCGATCCGCCGGGCCCCTTCGACGGCTGCCGTAGCCCGTTCGACCATCGCCGCCTCGGCCTGCGGCACGGCCTGAAGGAATGCCCCGGCGGGCAGGGGAACGGTCGCCGGGC
>JBKBUS010000214.1:0-4154 GCA_046290035.1 Brevundimonas sp. | reverse complement strand
CGGGGGGGCCGCAGGGCCGCCCGGATCCTCGACTCCGGCGCCCGCAAGGGCCGCGGCGGCGACAGTGAGGAGAAGGCTCATGAGATTGACTCGCAAAACGACGGGAGCGCCGCTTTATTGCAAGCCATTCGCGTTTGCAAGGAGTCTTTGGCGGTCAGGCCGCCTCCAGCGCCCGGGCCCGGTTCAGCAGGGGCTCCAGCAGGGCTTGGGCGAGATGCCGCACCACCGGGACCGCCACGCCGTCGCCCGTCACGTGATAGGCGTCGGTCGCCCTGCGCGGCAGAACGAAGGCGTCGTCGAGCCCCATCAGACGCGCCGTTTCGCGCGGCGTCATCAGGCGGGTCCGCACCCGCTGATGCTCGACGACCATCAACACCTGACGGCTGGACCCTCCGGCCGGGGTGCGCAGGCAGCCGGCGCGTCCGTCGAAGCGCACCTCCGCCCGCTGGACCCGACCGCCCTGCGCGTCCGGGCGGGTCCGCCGATAGACCGCGCCGACCCGGCGCCCGCCCGCCGCCAAAGCCGCGCGCACCTGCGCGAGGTGTGAAGCAGCCATCAAGTCCAGGATCGCCTTGGTTCCGGCCTGGGTGTGCCACAGGGCGGGGTCCCGGACGTCCTCGATCAGCTCCGCCAGGGCTGGGATAGGTCCGGCCGGCGTCGGCAGGCGCCACCACGCCATCCGATCCCGCAGCTCCGGCGGCAGGCCCGCCACGGCCTTGACCAGAGCCGGCGTGTGGAACGGCGCCTCGGGCTCGCCCGCGTCGAGCGGTGTCCAGTCGGCGTCTTCGCGCACGCCGATGACGAACAGCCGCGGCCGGCTCTGCGGCACGAAGAGGTCCGCGTTGATGACCAGGGCCCCCACGCGATATCCGCTGTCGACGAAGGCGCGGCAGATCAGCGCGAAGTCCGCGCCGCCGCGCGAGGTCAGGGTCCCGCAGACGTTCTCGACCGCAACTATGCGGGGCGCGCGCCCCTCTGCGGTCAGCGCGTCCACCAGCCGCCAGAATCCGTGGAAGGCGCCCGATCTCGCCCCCTTCAGCCCCGCGCCCGCCCCCGCCAGCGACAGGTCCTGACACGGGAACGATCCCCACATGAGGTCCGCCACCCCCGGCAGTCGCGCCACCCCGACGCCGTGGATATCGCCGACGTGCAGTTCGGCGTCGCCCCAGTTGGCGCGATAGGTCTCGGCCTTCTTGGGATCGATGTCGTTGGCGAAGGTGCAGCGCCAGCCGTCGCCCAGCCCCGCGCGGACCATCCCGCCGCCGGCGAAGAACTCATAGACCTCAGGCATCGTTGGAATCGCCCATGAGCACAGGCTGAGCCTTCAGCTTCGGCACGTCCAGCGCGGCCATGATACCGGCGTCCGCCGCATGGCGAAGCATGGCGATCAGCCTGCATGGCCGAGCGCCGGATGACGGCGGGGCCGGCCGGGACCCGCCCCGGAACGGCCGCATTTCGGAACCGATCCCGCCGCCGCCTGTTTGCTCCGAACACCCAAGCCGGCGACAGGAGGACGGGCGCATGACGTCACCGGGGACGCGTGGAGTCGGAGGCTGGCTGACCGCCGGCCTCGGGGTCTTGCTGGCGCTGATTGGCGCAACACTCCTGATCGGCGGCGTCTGGCTGGTCGTCCTGGGCGGCTCCCCCTACTACCTGCTGGCGGGCGCGGCGCTGATCGCCTCGGGCGTGCTTCTCGTGATGCTGAGGCCGCTCGGGGCCTGGATCTACTTCGGCGTTTGGATCGCGACGCTGGTCTGGGCGGTCTGGGAGGTCGGCCTGCAGGGTTGGCCGCTCGTGCCACGCATCGTGGCGCCGACCATTCTGCTGGCCTTGGTGATCGCGGCCCTGCCCGTTCTCCTGCCCGGTCGTGGCAGGCGGCCGGCCCTGCTAGGAGCCGGAGGCCTCGCCGCAGCCGCGCTGGTGGGCGCCGTCGCTATAGGGCTCGCCAATCGAGCGCCGGAAGCTGGACCGATGCCGCAGCCCATGCCTGTGTCCGGCGGCGTGCCGGACGCCGGCGCGGACTGGGTCGCCTATGGCGGCACATACGCCTCCCGTCGCTATTCCCCTCTGACGCAGATCACGCCGGACAACGTCGACAGCATCGAGCGCGTCTGGACCTATCGCACCGGCGACCTGCCCGAGACCAAATGGGGCGCCGAGACCACGCCGCTGAAGGTCGGGGACCGGGTCTATCTCTGCTCCGCGCGCAATGAGCTCATGGCCGTGGACGCGGGCACAGGACGAGAGATCTGGCGCTACGATCCCGAGGTGGACGACGCCTGGATCCCCTACACCGCCGCCTGTCGCGGCGTGTCCTATTTCGAACAGCCCGGCGCGGCCCCCGAACAGCTCTGCGCCGCGCGCGTCATCGAGGGCACGCTGGACGGGCGGCTGATCGCGGTGGACGCCCGAACAGGACGTCCCTGCCCGGGGTTTGGCCGCAACGGGCAGGTCGACATCAAACAGGGCATGGGTCCCGTCATTCCGGGCATGGTCGCCATCACCTCGCCGCCGGTGATCGTGCGGGGGGTGGTCGTCACCGGCCACCAGGTGACGGACGGTCAGTGGAACGAGGCGCCCTCTGGCGTGGTGCAGGGCTTCGACGCGATCACGGGTGAACTGCGGTGGGCCTGGGACCTGGGCCGCCCAGGAGAGACCGACCGGCCGCGGGGCGACGAGACCTACACGCGCGGCACGCCGAACATGTGGACGATCGCCTCCGGCGACGAGGCGTTGGGCCACGTCTATCTGCCGATGGGCAACTCGTCGTCGGACTACTACAGCCGTGACCGCAGCGCCGAGGAGAACGCCTACGCCACCGCGCTGGTCGCGATCGACGTGACGAGCGGACAGCCGGCATGGAGCTTCCAGACCGTCTATGTCGACGTGTGGGATTATGACCTCGGCAGCCAGGCGACCCTGATCGATCTTCCGATCGACGGAGGCGTGGTCCCGGCGCTGATCCTGCCGTCCAAGCAGGGCGACCTCTACGTGCTGGACCGCCGAACCGGCCGCCCCCTCAATCAGGTGGAGCAGCGCCCCGCGCCTCAAGGCGGCGTCGAGCCGGAGATGCGCGCGGCCACCCAGCCCCATTCCGGCTTCCACACTCTGGCCAAGGCGCGGCTGACCGAGCGGGACATGTGGGGCATGTCGCCGATCGACCAGATGATCTGCCGCATCGGCTTCCGGCAGGCGTCCTATGAAGGCATGTACACGCCGCCGACGGCGGACCGGCGCTTCATCCAGTATCCGGGATACAACGGCGGCAGCGACTGGGGCGGCGTCGCCATCGATCCGGTGCGCGGGCTCATCATCGCCAACTACAACGACATGCCGAACTACAACCGCCTCGTCCCTCGCGAGGAGGCGACCGAGCGCGGCTGGTACCCGCGCGGCCACCCGGCGCTTGAGCAAGGCGACCCCCACCCGACCTCGCGCGGCGGCGTGCCCGAGGCGGCGGAAGGCGCGGGCGATCCGCAGTGGGGCGTTCCCTACGCCATCGACGTCAACGCGGGTTGGCGCATGGGTTTCACCGGCATGCTGTGCAAGGAGCCACCCTACGGCGGCATCCGCGCCGTCGACATCCGCACAGGCCGCACGGTGTGGGACCGGGTCTTCGGCCAGGCGCGCAAGAACGGGCCGTTCGGCGTCCCCTCGATGCTGCCGATCGACATCGGCACGCCCAACAACGGCGGCGCGGTGGTCACCGGGTCGGGCCTCATCTTCATCGCCGCGGCGACGGACGACCTGATCCGCGCCATCGACACCCGCACAGGCGAGACGCTGTGGACCGACGCTCTGCCCGCCGGCGGCCAGGCCACGCCCATCACCTACTTCCACGAGGGCCGCCAGTACGTCGTCATCATGACCGGCGGGCACCACTTCATGGAGACGGCGCCAGGCGATCAGGTGATCGCCTACGCCCTGCCCCCTGAGGAGATCGGGCGATGACCTGGCTTCCCTACTGCGGTCCGGGCCCAGCGCCGGCGGAGCTCTGGATGCGCTGGAACCTCGATCCGCTGCTTCTGCTCGCGCTGGCGGCGGGCGTCGCCTGGCTCTGGCTGCACGCGGAGGACCGCTGGGGACGCTTCCTCGCCCTCGGCGCGGGCGCCGCGCTGGTCGTCAGCTTCGTGTCGCCCCTGTGCGCGCTCAGC
>JBKBUS010000213.1:0-4165 GCA_046290035.1 Brevundimonas sp. | reverse complement strand
CCCCCCCGGGGGCCCCCCCCGGAACTCGCCTGCTGATGCAGCTGACGACGCTCTCGCCGACGGGATGCGAGCTGCCGGACAGCGAGCGTCAGCGTTCGTGCGCCCGATTGGAGGCCCCCACATGCTTAAGCTGATTGACCGCATCCATCCGGGATGGTCAGCCCACCTCGTGGCCAGGGGCTTTTCGCGCCCGAAGCGCCCCCGGTCGCTCAGCGATCGCCTCCCCAACGGCACGGTCGCCTTCAACCGCGCTTGTCTCGCCGTCTACGTGGATGGCGGGGCCGCAGACCGCTCCGCTCTGCTTCTGCATGGATGGCAGGGGACCCAGCATGATCTGGACGAGATCCGCCGCCAGCTGCTTGCGCGCGGCTGGAGAACCGTCGCAATGGACTTCCCGGCTCATGGCCGGTCGCCCGGTCGCGTCATGACCCTTGCCGACATGGCCGCAGCGGTTCGGGGCGTTGTCGAGACATACGGTCCTTTCGACGCCGCGATCGCCCATTCCCTCGGCGGGGCGGCTCTTGTGGAGGCCGCCTCAGGCGAGCGTGTGGCGGCTCGCATCGCCCTGCTGGGCGCGCCCCTGTCGGCGGGCCTCCACATGCGTCGGCTGATGGAGCGGCTCGGACTGCCGGCGTCCCGTTACCCCCGGATCAGGACGGCTTACCGCGCCCTCTATGGGCTGGACCTGGACCGGTTCGACGTCTCCCGCACGCCTCTGTCTCCTGAAGTTCCCGCGCTTCTGGTTTATGGCTCGCACGACAGGACGGTTCCGCCGGATGAGGGACAGCGGATCCATGAGGTGACGCCGCATGGCCGCTTGGTCGTTCTGGAAGGCGTGGGCCACCGCGGCCTGCTGCGCCACCGTGCGGCGATCCACGAGATCATCGAGTTCGTGCGGTGATCTATGAGGTCCTTGGGGATGCGTTCCGGCGACTGCCGGAAGGTGAGATGGGCTCTGGAAGATGGGGCTTGCCGGACGATGGTGGAAGTCGACATGTCGGGCGGCGAGACCTGCTCGGCCGAGCTTCTGGCGCCGACTTCGGCGGGCCAGGCGCCGATCGCGCGCCAGCCGGGATGGCGAGGTTTTCACCCGACTCGAAGGCGGTCCTGTGGCGGCGCGTCGACAAAGCCGGTCGTTCGCGTGAGCCGGGGCGGCCCGTACCGAGACAGCGCAGTGGACCGTCCGGGAGAAGCCAAGCCTGAGCCGTGCATCGTGGGGCGTCGCGACACGGTCCAGGACCTCGGCCTGGAACCCCTGCTGCTGAAGCGCGAGGCCGCGCTCAGGCTGCTTGAAGCTCCTGCACGCCCAGGGACCGGCCCCTCGGCGCCCCTGTCCGGGCGTCAGATGCGGGCCAGGGGGCGGCTCGAGGGATCGTCGCAAAGCCCATCGAACGCGCCGGACTTAGCCGTCGAAGGCGGAGTGATACGTCACGACGCCGACGGGCAAATCCGCTTCAGTCAAACGCTTCACGCCGAAGTACTCCGCCGGGGCCGGCGGGTAGGAAAGTCCCTCGGACCTCACGAAGCCGAACCTGCCGTAGAACTCGAGGTCTCCGAGCACGACGCAGCCGATCGCGCCCGACGTAGCAAGCTCGGCAAGGGCGAGCCGGACCAGCAGGCTTCCCACGCCGCGCCCCTGCCAGGCGGGAAGAACCGAGACCGGGGCCAGGCCCATGACGCCT
Organism: Brevundimonas sp.; assembly: GCA_046290035.1. Lineage (GTDB taxonomy): Bacteria > Pseudomonadota > Alphaproteobacteria > Caulobacterales > Caulobacteraceae > Brevundimonas. The sequence continues at coordinate 2,483 of JBKBUS010000213.1, read as the reverse complement.
TCCGACCGGCCGTTGATCTCAACAGGCGAGCAGGCGACGTGGCCGACGATCTCATCCCGGACCTCGGCGACCATCGAAACCGTGAGCGCCCTGGCCTCTCTCAAGTTCGAGACAATGGCGGCCTCGGTTCCGCTGGCGTGCCGAGCCTGCCTGAATGCTGCGCTGATGACACCAGAGATCGCCGGCTCATCCCCGGAACGCTCAGCTCGGATCAGCAGATCTTCGATCACATTCGCCTCCCTACGCGATCCTGCTCGTAACCACGCAAATAGATAATTGCAATTGCACGGTTCATCGGTCCAGTAGGGGCGAGGTCGCCGGCACGAAGGGGGTGCAGATGCGCAACGGCCTGATCATGATCATCCTCCTGACGGGGCCATGGCTCCTGTCGCAGGCCCTGCTACGCCCTCTCGCGGGTCGGCCGTGGCGAGACGCCGGAGCGGCCGGCGTGGTGCTGTTCTTCCTGTTCACAGCCTCCGGTCATGTCATCTTCGACCAGGAGATGACGCAGATGCTGCCGCCCTGGGCGCCCTTGCGACTTCAGCTGGTGTGGGCGACGGGGATCCTCGAACTGTTCATAGCCGCCCTCGTGGCGGCCCCCAGAACGCGCCGCGCCGGAGGGATCATCGGACTGAGCGTCCTGGTCCTCTTCTTCCCCGCCAACATCTACGCCGCACTTGAGCATGTGCCCTTCGCCGGCCACGCGAATGGCCCGGCGTACCTCTGGTTCAGAACCACCATCCAGATCCTGGCGATGGCGTGGGTCTATCTGTTTGCTGTTCACCGCAAGGCGACGGGAGCCATCAAGTGAACTCCACGCACCACGAAATCTCGGAGCTGACCGCAGACCAGCTCGACGCCTACCTCGACAGCCTGTCTGACCTCCTGCACGCGTGCGTCCATGCCGGCGCAAGCGTCAACTTCATCATGCCCTTCCCGAAGGAGGAGGCGCGACGCTACTGGCTGGATCGCGTCTTCCCCGATGTGGGCAGAGGCACGAAGACCCTCTTCATCGCAATCGAGAACGGTAAGGTCGCTGGGTCCGTCCAGCTCGATGTCGGCGCCCCGCCCAACCAGGCGCACCGCGCCGATATCCTGAAGCTTCTCGTCGCCCCCGAAGCCAGACGAAGAGGTCTCGGAAGCCGTCTCATGGCTATCGCCGAGGCGGCCGCGCAGGCGCGGGGGCGCTGGTTGCTGACCCTCGACACCCGAACCGGCGACATCGCCGAGCCCCTCTACCTCCAGCTTGGGTACACGATCGCCGGCGTCATCCCGGAGTATTGCCGTGATCCGCACACCGACGCCCTCGACTCCACGACCCTGATGTACAAACGCTTGGCCTATGCTCGCCCCTGACCATGTGCTGCGTCGAGCGGCCCACGTCGGTTCCGGCGCCGACTTCGCGCCAGCCGCCCCGGCGGAGTCTTTGCGGGTTTAACGTCAGTCGCCGCTTGGCGGACCTGCCAACGCGCTGAACGCGCCGGCTCGGGTGTTTCAGGTCCTTCACGAGCCGGGTCGACCCCCGCGGCCGTCGCGTCTCGGGCGGGGGCCCGGCGGAGCGAAGAAGGACAAGTTTCGCCCCGCCTGCTAAACTTGCGCATGTCCAACACCCTGACCCGCCCGGCGCCTGGCGCCCTTGATCCCGCCCGGCCGATCAGCTGCGCCGGCCTTGCCGTCAGGAAGCTCTCCCGCGCCGTCAGCCGAATCTATGACGACGCGCTTCAGCCTGAGGGCCTGACGAGCGGACAGTTCATGATCCTCGCCCACGTCGTGAACGCGCCCGGAATCAACATGTCTCGCCTCGCAACCGCCCTGGGTATGGACCGGTCCACCCTGACGCGCCTGGTCGGACCGCTGGTCGAGGCCGGATTCGTGACAACAGGGGCGGACGAGGACGACCAGCGCGCCAAGAAGGTCATGCCGACCCCGCAGGGGCGGCAGAAGTTCGATCTAGCCCTGGAGTCGTGGACGATCGCCCAGGACCGCGTCCTGCAACGGCTTGCACTCGCCGACCTCGGCGACTTCGTCCCCGCCGTACGCAAGGCGACCGAGGTGTTCGGCTCCACCCCCGAGAGCCGCGAGGCCTGAGCCTCATATGCACTATGTCTGGCCTAGATATATTGTTGCTTGATATATAGATAGCGCTGCGCTAGATCGCCTTCGAAAGCGGAGTTCGCGATGGACGCTCAGGTCAAGAGCCAGCCCCAGGCCTACGACACGCCGGAGTACTGGGCAGGTCTCATCAAGATGAGCCTTTCGAAGTTCTTCGTGCTGTGCGCCCTGAAGAACCGCCCGATGCATGGCTACGAGATCTCGCGCAGCGTCAGCGACCTGACGGGTGGATGCTGCGCGCCTACCCCCGGGTCGCTGTACCCACTCCTGCGGGAGTTCGAGCAGGGCGGCTACGTCACCTGCCGCGAAGAGACAGGGCAGGGACCTCCTCGCAAGGTCTACACCCTCACCGAACGCGGGGAGCGGGCGTT
>JBKBUS010000212.1:0-4169 GCA_046290035.1 Brevundimonas sp. | reverse complement strand
AGGCGGCGGCTGGCGGCGACGCGACCGACCTCGGCCTCGAACGCGCGATAAAGCTCGGTGCCGAGCTCCGACGCCGTGGCCTCGGCGCCGCCCCGCGCCTCGGCCGGGCGCGTCAGATAGACCAGCCGGTAGGCGTCCGGGTTCTCGAACGCGAAATCCAGATAGGCCCGCAGCATGCCCATCAGCCGGGATTCGGGCTCCGGCCCCTCGCTGCGGATCGCCGCATTCGCCTCCATCAGGCGGCTGAACGCCGAGCGGCAGATCTCGACGAGGATCTCGTCCTTTTCGCGGAAGTGCATGTAGAGCGCGGTCGAGGACAGCCCCACCGCGTCGGCGATCTTGCGGATCGTCGCGCCCTCGTAGCCGTGCTCCACGAAGATTCGCTCCGCGGCGGCGAGGATCTCCGCCCGCCGCTCATGGCCCTCTCCCCTCGCCTTTCGACGCACCGCCACGCCCACTCGAACCACTCCGTTGTCCGCTCCCGCCGGTGCATACGCCCTAGAGGCGCCAGCGCCAACCTTGCGTCCCCTCGTCGGCCTCGCCTTAATGGCTTCGGAGGGGGGGGGAACGGATGGATGGCGAGACCGGTCCGCAACCGTCGCCCTCGGGCGCCGGGCTGGACAGCGCGCGCTTTCGCGGCCTGACCGCGGATCAATGGCCGCCGGTCTTGTTTCTGCTCGGCGCCCTCGCCGCCGGGCTGTGGCTCGATCCGGGCCTGACCCTGGCGGTCCTCGTGTGGCTGGGATGGACCTTCTTCAGCTGCACCGGCGTGCTCAGGGCCATGACCGCCCCGCTCTCGACGGGTCGCGCCCCGGAAGCCCCGCCGCTGCGGCGCTGGCCTCGCTACACGGTCGTCGCGCCCCTGAGGGGCGAGGCCGAGGTGGTCCGCGCCCTCATCGCCCGGCTAGACGCGATCGACTATCCCCGTCACCGGCTCCAGGGGCTGATCGTCGTGGAGCCTGACGACCCGGAGACCGTGGCCGCCGCCATGACGGCCCGGCGCCCGGCCTGGCTTCAGGTGGTGGTCGCGCCGCCCGGCGAGCCCCGGACCAAGCCACGCGCCCTGAATGTCGCCCTTGGGCTCGCGACCGGGAGCCTCATCACCGTCTATGACGCCGAGGACGACCCCGATCCGCTGCAGCTGAAGGAGGCGGCGGCGCGCTTCGCGGTCGAGGCCCCCTCGCTGGCCTGTCTTCAGGCGCCCCTCCGGATCCGGACGCCGCGTCGGGGCCGGGGAGACGCCTTCCTCCACGCCCAGTTCGCCGCGGAATACGCGGCCCTGTTCGACGTGGTGCTGCCGGCGCTGGCCCGCCTGGGATGGCCCTTCCCGCTCGGCGGCACCAGCAATCACTTCCGCGTCGAGGCTCTGCGGCGCGTCGGCGGATGGGACGCCTGGAACGTCACGGAGGACGCCGATCTGGGCTTCCGCCTCTGGCGAGGCGGGTATCGGCTGGGCGTTCTCAACCGGCCGACCTACGAGCCTCCCCCGGCGGACTTCGAACAGTGGCTGCCGCAGCGGACGCGATGGCTGAAGGGCCACCTCCAGACGTGGGGCGTCCATATGCGCCGGCCCTGGCGGCTCGGTTGGCGCGGCCTGCTGGCGCTTCAGCTCACCCTGGGGCAGAGCCTGGCGGCCGCCGCCATCCATGCGGTCACGGCCGCGTGGCTGATCAGCGTGCTGCTGATCTGGGGCGGCACGGGTCTCAACCCGCTCGCCCCGCCGCCGGCCTTGGCGACCCTGGCGATCGGCTGCGCCAGCGCCTGGCTCCTCTGCGCCATAGGGTCGGCGCGGGCCGGACTTCCCTACCCCTGGCGCACGATCCTCGGCGCACCGGCCTACTGGATCCTGCAGTCCCTGGCGCTGGGTCACGCGGTCGTGCGCCTGGTCAGGGCCCCCTTCGCCTGGGACAAAACCCATCACGGCCTCGAGGACATTCGGGTCCACGAGCGGACGCCCCCACTGGACGCGACGCGCGCGAGCGGCCAAAGCGCTGGCGATGGCCCTCGTCTCCGACACGCCCGAAACGCTCGTCACCCGGCCCTGGCCCGACTACGCGCTCCTCGACAGCGGCGACGGGAGGAAGCTTGAGCGCTACGGCCGGTTCACCGTCGTGCGTCCCGAGCCCCAGTGCTTCTGGTCCCCGCGCGACCCCGCCGCCTTCGACCGCGCCGACGCTGTCTTCGATCCCACGGACGAGGACGAGGCCGGCCGCTGGCGCTTCTCGGCCAAGCCCGTCGAGGCGTTTCCGCTCAGCTGGGGGCAGGTCCGCTTCACCGGCCGCTTCACGCCGTTCCGACACCTCGCCTTTTTTCCGGAGCAGGCCGCCAACTGGGCCTGGATGACCGAACGCGCTGCGCGAAGACCGGGCCTCAAGGTCCTGAACCTGTTCGGCTACACCGGGGTCGCCAGCCTGGCGCTCGCCGCCGCCGGGGCCGAGGTCACCCACGTCGACGCCTCCAAGAAGTCCGTGGCCTGGGCGCGGGAGAACGCGGAGCTGTCGAGGCTCTCGGACCGTCCCATCCGCTGGATCGTCGAGGACGCCCGCAAGTACGTGGCGCGCGAGGTGCGCCGGGGCAGCCGCTACCACGGCATCGTTCTCGATCCTCCCAAGTACGGGCGTGGGCCGACCGGAGAGGTCTGGCGCCTGTTCGAGGACCTGCCGGGCCTGCTGGCCGACTGCGCCGCCCTGCTGGCGGACGACGCCGATTTCCTGCTCCTCAACGCCTACGCGGCGCGCATCTCGGGCCTGTCGCTGGCCCATCTGATGGCCGAGAAGATCGGCGCCCGCCCCGGCCGCATCGACTGGGGCGAACTGGCGCTTCAGGAGGACGGCGCCGACCCCCGCGCCATAGGCCTCAGCTTCTTCACCCGCTGGAACGCCGGATGACCGACCGCGTCATCACCTCCCTGACGAACGACACCGTCAAGGCCGTGCGCGCCCTGCACATGCGAAAGGAGCGCGAGGCGACCGGCCGGTTCCTTGCGGAAGGGCTGAAGTTCATCGGCGAGGCGCTGGACCAGGACCGCGCGCCGCGCCTCCTGCTGGTCGGCCAGGACGCCCGACCGCACCCGATCCTGGATCGTGCGAAGGACGCGACCCGAAGGGCCGGGGGCGAGGTCGTGGTCGTCACCCACGCTATCCTCGAGAAGATCAGCCGGCGGGACAATCCGCAGACGGTGCTGGGAGTCTTCGACCAGGCCTTCTCGCCCCTCGAAGCGCTCGATCCGACCTCCGCCCCCTGCTGGGTGGCGCTGGAGCAGGTGCGCGACCCGGGCAACCTCGGCACCATCATCCGCACCGCCGACGCGGCCGGATGCGGCGGCGTCATCCTGATCGGCGACTGCGTGGACCCTTTTTCGGTGGAGGCGGTGCGCGCCACCATGGGCTCGGTCTTCGCCGTTTCGATCACCAAGACGGGCGTCGAGGACTTCATGTCCTGGCGGGCGGGCTGGCCGGGCTCGGTCATCGGCACCCGTCTGGACGCGACGGTGGATCACCGCGCCGCGTCCCAGACCCGGCCGGCGCTCATCCTTATGGGGAACGAGCAGGCCGGTCTGACCGACCGCCTGGCGGCGGCCTGCGACGTCAATGTGAAGATCCCCATGCGGGGCCGGGCCGACAGCCTGAACCTCGCCATCGCCACGGGGATCATGGTCTACGCGGCGACCGAGGGGCTCTAGCTCCCGCGCGGCTTGGCCCGCGTCGTCGCCGCCGCCGTCGCCGGGTCCTCCGGCCAGGGGTGCTTCGGATAGCGCCCGCGCATCTCGGCGCGCACGTCCTTCCACGACCCTTTCCAGAAGCCCGGCAGGTCCTTGGTCAGCTGGATCGGCCGTCGCGCCGGCGACAGAAGCGCCAGGGTCAGGGGCACGCCCGCCACGTTCGGGTGGGTCGTGACGCCGAACAGCTCCTGCACCCGGATGTCGACGCGAGGGCCGCCCTCGGCGGCGTAGTCGATCCCGGCCGACCCCAGCGGCGTCTCCAGCCGCGCCGGCGCCAGTCGGTCCAGATCTCGCGCCTTGTCCCAGGGGACGAGGGCCCTCAATCCCTGCTCCAGCTGAGCGTCGGAGACCGCGTCCACCGCCTGCACCGTCTCCAGCAGCGGCCATAGCCACGTCTCGCGCGCGTCGAACAGCGCCGCGTCCGACACGTCGGGCCAGCTCGCGTCCC
>JBKBUS010000211.1:0-4170 GCA_046290035.1 Brevundimonas sp. | reverse complement strand
GCCCTCGCGCGTCCCGCGACGCGAGCCCCCGCGGCGCGGATCGCGGCGGAGAGGATCGCCGCCGTGATCGGCTGCACCGCCTTCGACGGCGGCCCGGACCAGGCGCCCTTCGTGGTCGGCTTCGACGTCGGCGTGGCCGAACTTCTGCCGGGCGACAAGCCCGCCGGGCTTCTGGAACGCGCGTCGGCCGATCTCGTACGGCTCGAACCGACGCCCTGACGGCGGTCAGGCGGCCTGGGCCACCCGGGCCAGATCGGCGGTGATGCGTTCGGCGACCTTCAGCCGCTCGTCCGCGTCGGGCCAGTCGCCCTTGACCACGATCTTCTGATCCGGCCGGATCTTCCAGCTGGCCTGGTTCTTCTGGATCAGTCCGATCAGCCCGGCGGGATTGGGAAAGCGGTTATCGCGCAGCGACAGGACTGCGCCCTTCGGCCCGACGTCGATCTTCTCGATGCAGGCCGTACGGCAGTTCGCCTTGACGCCGACGATCCTGAGCAATTGCTTCGCCTCGTCCGGAAGCGGCCCGAACCGGTCGATCAGTTCCGCCGCCAGCGCCTCGCGGCTCTCGCTGTTCTCCGCGTCAGACAGGCGCCGGTAAAGGCTCAGACGGACGTTCAGGTCCGGCACGTAATCCTCTGGAATCAGGACCGCGGCGCCGACGTTGATGGTGGGGGACCAGCCCCGGTCCACATGCTCGCCCAGCCCCTTCTCCTTCAGCTCGGCGACCGCGTCCTCCAGCATCTGCTGATAGAGTTCGACGCCCACCTCGCGGATGTGGCCGGACTGCTCTTCGCCCAGCAGATTGCCGCCGCCGCGCTGGTCCAGGTCGTGGCTGGCCAGCTGGAAGCCGGCGCCGAGGTTGTCCAGCGACTGCAGCACCTGCAGCCGCCGCTCGGCCGAAAGGGTGATCGGCTTCTTGTCGTCGGTCGTCAGATAGGCGAAGGCGCGGGACTTGGACCGCCCGACCCGGCCCCGGATCTGATACAGCTGCGCCAGGCCGAACATGTCCGCCCTGTGCACGATCAAGGTGTTGGCGGTCGGAATGTCGAGTCCGCTCTCAACGATGGTGGTCGAAACCAGCACGTCGTATTTGCCGTCGTAGAAGGCGCTCATCACCTGCTCGAGCTGGGTCGCCGACATCTGGCCGTGGCCGACCACGAAGCTGACTTCCGGGACCTGCTCGCGCATGAACCGCTCGATGTCCGGCAGGTCCTTCAGACGCGGCGCGACGTAGTAGGCCTGGCCCCCGCGATACTTCTCCCGCAGCAGCGCCTCGCGAACCGTCACCGGGTCCCAGGGCAGGACGTAGGTCCGAACGGCCAGGCGGTCGACCGGCGGCGTGGCGATGATCGACATCTCGCGAATGCCTGTCAGCGCCATCTGCAGCGTGCGGGGGATCGGCGTCGCCGTCAGGGTCAGCAGGTGCACGTCGGCGCGCAGCGTCTTCAGCTTCTCCTTGTGCTTGACGCCGAAGTGCTGCTCCTCGTCGACGATGACGAGGCCGAGGTTCTTGAAACCCACCTGGTCCGACAGCACGGCGTGGGTGCCTACCACGATCTCGACGGAACCGTCCTTCAGGCCCGCGCGGGTCTCGGACGCCTCCCTGGCGGGGACCATGCGCGACAGCTGACGCACCTTCACGGGCCAGCCGGCGAAACGCTCTGAGAAGGTCTTGAAGTGCTGGCGCGCCAACAGCGTCGTGGGCGCCACGATGGCCACCTGCTGGCCCGACATGGCCACGACGAAGGCGGCCCTCAGCGCCACCTCGGTCTTGCCGAAGCCGACATCGCCGCAGATCAGCCGGTCCATCGGCTGGCCCTTGCCCAGGTCCTCCAGCACGTCGCCGATGGCGTTCAGCTGGTCGTCGGTCTCCTCGTAGGGGAAGCGGGCGCAGAACTCGTCGAACAGGCCGTGCGGCGGCGTGATCGCCTCGCTTTCGCGCAGCGCCCGCTTCGCCGCGAGCGCGATCAGGCCCTCGGCCATGGCGCGCAGCCGCTCCTTGGCCTTGGCCTTCCTGGCCTGCCAGCCCGCCCCGCCCAGACGGTCCAGCTGGACCCCGTCGGAGTCCGCGCCGTAGCGGGTCAGGAGGTCGATGTTCTCCACCGGCAGGAACAGCTTCGAGTCGCCGGCGTAGAGGATCTCCAGGCAGTCGTGCGGCGCCTCCTGAATCTCCAGGGTCTTCAGGCCCTCGTACCGGCCGATGCCGTGATCCAGGTGCACCACCAGATCGCCGGTGGTCAGAGCCGAGGCCTCGGCCAGGAAGTTCGAGGCGCGGCGCTTCTTCCGCGGCCGGGCCAGCCGGTCGCCCAGGATGTCGGTCTCGGAGATGACGGCGAAGTCCTCGGCGACGAAGCCGTGCTCCACCGGCAGCACGGCGCGGAGGTAGAGGTCCTTTGGCGCCGCCTGGACGTCGGCCCAGTCGCGCACCGCCACGACGTGCTCCAGTCCGTGATCCCCCAGCAGGGAAGCCAGGCGCTCCGACGACCCCTCGGTCCAGGAGGCGAAGACGACCTTCCTGCCCTCGCCCTTGAGCGCCTCGGCGTGTCGGGCGACCGCCTCGAACAGGTTGACGCTGTCCTGCGCCCGTTCGGCGGCGAAGGTCTTGCCCATGCGCCCGCCGCCCGCGTCGCCGCTGAAGGGCGAGAAACGCCGCACCGCCCGTCCCGCCAACGTCGCGTTCCAGCCTTCCGCGTCGAGATAGAGCGCCGTCGGTTCAAGCGCGCGATGCGCCTGGCCTCCCTTGGCCTTGGCGGCTTCCGCTCGAGAATCGTGAGCGTCGGCGATCAGCTCCCACCGCTCAGCCCGCGCGTTCTCGACCTGATGGTCGATGAAGACGGGCGCATCCGCCGGCAGATAATCGAACAGGGTGTCCAGCCGGTCGTAGAACAGCGGCAGGAAGTGCTCGAAGCCCTGGCGCCGAGCGCCTTCGCTGATGGCCGCGTACAGCGGATCGTCGCCTGGCGCGCCAAAGCGCTTCAGGTAGCCCGTCCGAAAGCGGCTGATGCTGTCGGCGTCGAGCAGGGCCTCAGACACCGGCGTCAAATCGACCTCGGTCAGTTGGCGGGTGGACCGCTGCGTCTCCGGGTCGAAGGCGCGTATCGACTCAAGCTCGGTTCCGAACAGATCGAGACGCACCGGCTCCTCGAACCCCGGCGGGAAGACGTCGATGACCCCGCCCCGCACCGCGTACTCGCCCCGGTCGGAAACGGTGGAGGCGCGCACATAGCCGTTGCGGGCGAAGTAGGCTTCCAGCTCGGCCGTATCCAGATCGCGGCCGACGCGGGCCTCGAAACCGGCGCCCGTCGTCACCTCTCGGGGCGGCGTCCGCTGGGCGGCCGCCGCCGTGGTCGCGACAACCAGCAGCGGACTACGGTCCGACGGGTCCCGCCGGGCCAGGCGGGCCAGCGCCGCCATGCGCTGCGCCGACACCCCCACCGTCGGGCTCAGCCGGTCGTACGGCAGGCAGTCCCAGCTCGGAAACTCCAGCACTTCAACATCCTTGGCGAAGAACCGGAACGTCTGGATGAACGAACCGAACCGGGCGTAGTCGCGAGCGATGAACAGGGCAACGCCCCCGTGGGCGTTCAGGTGCTCGGCGACCGCGAGCGCGTCCAGCCCCTCGGGCCGGCCAGTCAGTTCGATCTCGGCGCGGTCGATCCGCACGGATGATCCGTCCATCAGCCCGCGCCCTCGGCCACGGCCTGGGCCACATGCTCTCGCACGAAGGTCCGCAGACGCGCCATCAGGGGCGTGTCGTGCTCGGCCGGCGTCGGCTCCCGGCCTATGATCCAGGCGTAGGAATGCTGGTCGTCGACATCCAGCAGCGCCTCGAAGGCCCTCAGGTCCGCGTCAGACAGGTCTGAGCCGGCCTGATCGGCGAAGGGGCCCATCACCATGTCCGCCTCGCGGAAGCCGCGGCGCCAGGCGCGAAAGCGGATGCGGTCCAGCCGCGTCTTCGGGGTCATGTCGTCTGAAGTCACCTGAGGGGCCCGGGCTCTGCAACGGGGGCGTTCACATAGCGTTCCCTGCGGCCGCGCGCCAGTTATGCTGGGCGCGACATGCGGCCCGAGATTCTCTTCCCCCTGTTCGCGGAGGTGGCGACGCTGAAGGGCGTCGGGCCTCGCATCGAGCCCTTGGTCAGGAAGATCGCCGGGCCCCTGGTGCGGGACG
>JBKBUS010000210.1:0-4182 GCA_046290035.1 Brevundimonas sp. | reverse complement strand
CGCGGGACCTGCTGATCGGCGCGCCGGTTTTCTGGGTGGCGGAGAACGCGACGCTGCTGGTCTGTTTCGCGGGCGCCCTGGCGGTGTGGATCGCGCCGCGCCGGCTGTGGAGCGGCGCCGCGCTGGCCTGGCTCGACGCGGTTGGGCTGGCCGCCTATGCGGTGTACGGGGCGTCCAAGGCGCTGTCGTTCGGCGTGGCGCCGCTGCCGGCCTTCGCGCTGGGCGTCGTCACCGCGTGCCTCGGCGGCATCATCCGCGACGTGCTGGCGGGCCAGCCGTCGATCCTCATGAAGCCCGAGCTCTATGTCACCGCCGCCGCCCTGGCGTCGGGCGCGATGGTCGGCCTGGTGGAGCTGGGGGCCTCGACACGGTTGGCGGCCCTGCTCGCGGCGGCGCTGGGCTTCGCGCTGCGGGCGGCGGCGATCGTCTGGCGGCTGGGTCTACCCGCCTACGGCGCCAAGCCTCAGTCGGCGGTGGGTGAAGGCCGCGACGCGTCCCCATAGGTCAGGGCCAGGAAGACGTCCTCAAGGTCCGGATCCTCGGTGGCGATGTCCTTGATGCCGACGCCGGCGGCGCGGACGGCGGCCAACACCTGTTCGACCGTGCCCTCGCCCAGGCGATAGGTGACGGCGAAGGCCCCGTTGGCCCGCGCCGCGACCTGCAGACCGGCGAGCGCGGGCGGGGCGGGCAGGGGCGCGTCCGGCGTCACCACCACGTTGCGCGTGTCGAGCCGGCGCAGCAGCGTGGCCGTCGGCTCGCTGACCACCACCTCGCCCCGATTGACGATGGCGATGGTGTCGCAGAGCTCCTGCGCCTCCTCCAGATAGTGGGTGGTCAGAAGGATGGTCACGCCCTCGGCGTTGATGCGCCGGACGTACTCCCAGAGCTGGCGGCGAAGCTCGACGTCGACCCCGGCGGTCGGCTCGTCGAGGATCAGCACCGGCGGATTGTGGACCAGCGCCTTGGCCACCATCAGGCGCCGCTTCATGCCGCCCGACAGGGCGCGGACATAGGCGTTGGCCTTGTCCGACAGGCCGAGCGCGGCCAGCAGCTCGTCTGAGCGGCGCTCGTGCTTCGGCACGCCGTAGAAGCCGGCCTGCACCTCAAGCGCCTCGCGCGGGGTGAAGAAGACGTCGGCGACGATCTCCTGCGGCACGACGCCGAGGGCGGCGCGGGCGGCGCGCGGATGGGCGTCGATGTCGCGGCCCCAGATGCGCACCTCGCCCTCGGACTTGTTCACCACCCCGGCCAGGATGTTGATGAGCGTCGACTTGCCCGCGCCGTTGGGTCCCAGCAGGCCGAACATCGAGCCGCGCGGCACGACCAGATCGACGCCCTTCAGCGCCACCTTGGGCGGCGCCTTCTTGGAGCCGGCGTAGGTCTTCTTCAGGCCCCGGACCTCGATGGCGAAGTCGGGCAGGTCGTTGGATGAGGTCATGAAGCCTTCGATCGACGCAAGGCGGCGTAGGTAAGGGGTCGAGGGCGCTCCGCCAAGGCGTGGAAAGGAACGTTGACACCGGCGGCGAGGATGTCTAGTTTGCTTGTCATTGTGAATAGGAAACTTGACGGAATCACCATGTCTCGGGTCAAAATTATCGGTTGGACCGCCTTCGCCGTCTGCCTTCTGGGCTACGGCGGGGCCTTCGCCGCGGCCTGGCTCTATCGTGCGGAGGAAATCACCGTGGCTCAGGCGCTGATCTTCGGCGCCCCGGCGGCGCTGGTCGGCGAGGCCGGGCTATGGATCGCAGCCGGCAGCCTGGGCTGGACCTTGTTCAAGCGCCGCAAGGCCCTGTTCGACCGGGTGTTCGGCCGGCGCGCGCTGGCGGTTTGACGGCCGGGGCGCCCCGGCCTAGGGAAGGCGCGAACTGCTGAAGCCCAGGTCCGACATGCCGCCTCGCCACCCCGACGTCATGGTCCCCCCGCCCGAGGAGATCGTGGTCTCCACCAAGCGCGTCGCCTGTGACGGCGGGGGCGGCGCGCTGGGCCATCCGCTGGTCTACATGGATATGGGCGAGGACGACGCCGTCGAGTGCGGCTACTGCGACCGCCGCTTCGTGCTGGCCGCCGACGCTCACCCCGAGCTGGAGTATCACAGCCCCGCCGCGCGGGGGACCGAGGCGCACTGACGGCGCCGGTTGGTCACCCCTTGTGACTCGCATCGGCGGCGTAAGCGGTTAACCAGAGGCTCTTCTCCTCCCTGACGAGCCGATCCATGCGCTATCTCCACACCATGGTCCGGGTGACGGACCTCGACGCCTCGCTTCGCTTCTGGTGCGACCTGCTGGGGCTTCAGGAGGTGCGGCGCATGGAGAACGAGGCCGGTCGCTTCACGCTGGTGTTCCTCGCCGCGCCCAAGGACCTGGACCGATCGGCCGCCGAACGGTCGCCGGAGGTCGAGCTGACCTACAACTGGGATCCGGAAGTCTATACGGGCGGTCGCAACTTCGGGCACCTGGCCTACAAGGTCGACGACATCTATGCGGCCTGCCGCCGGCTGATGGACGGCGGGGTGACCATCAACCGGCCGCCGCGCGACGGGCGCATGGCCTTCGTCCGCTCGCCGGACGGCATCTCCATCGAGCTCTTGCAGGAAGGCGAGCCGCAGGCGCCGGCCGAACCCTGGGCCTCCATGCCCAATACGGGGACCTGGTGATGCGGGCGGGGGTGGCGCTCGCGGCGACGGCCGCGCTTCTGGCCGGCTGCGCCCAGGTGTCGGAGTCCTACACCGGCCGGACCGCGACCGAGCAGCTGCTGCTCGCCCGCGCGGCCGATCAGGCCGTGGAGGGTCTCGAGCTTCCGGTCGAGAAAAGCGCCCGCATCTTCGTCGACAACGCCTACTTCCAGGCCGAGGGCGCGGCCTATGCGATCAGCGCGGTGCGCCAGGCCCTGTCGGAAGCCGGTCACGCCCTCGCCTCCGACAAGGCCTCGGCCGACGTGATCCTGGAGATGCGGGCCGGCACGCTGGCGCTGGAGCAGATGCGGCGGGTGGTGGGCATTCCGCCCCTGGCGGTGCCGATCAACGAGAACCTCAACGTCGTCTCGCTGCCGGAGCTGTCGCTCTACAGCCGCCGGGACCGGACCGGCGTGGCGGAGTTTTCGGCCTTCGTCTACGACGCCCGCACCGGGGCGCCGCTCGGGGTGGTGCAGCCGATGATCGGCGAGTTCCGCATCCGCAGCCACAAGGTGCTGATGATCGTCGCCTGGGGTCAGCAGTGGGCCGATCCCGGCGAGGCGGACCCCGGCGACAGCTGGACGGCGTTCTAGACCGAAATCGGTTCAGTTGGACGCAGTTCAACTGGGCTCAGGTTTCGGTCCAGCTTTGAGTGAGCGCCTGATTCACGCCTCAAGCGGAATCGCGCAGCGATTCCACTTAAGCCGGTCAGGCTCTAGGCCGTCAGAGCCCGACGCGCGGGGTCTTCAGGCGGCGCTTGTTGACGTGGTCCTTGGGCGCCGGGCCGGTCGCCTCCGGCAGCTCGCCCTTGAAGTAGTAGCGCTGCCACGCCTCCTTGGCGGCCTCGGGGTCGCCGCTGGCCAGGCGGTTGTTGAAGTCGGTCCGCTGGCGGTTCCAGGCCTCGAACTGCCCCTTCATCACCGGGTTGGACTCCAGCGGACGGATGATCGGCTCCACCTGGTCCAGCTTCCTGTGCTCCACCAGGCTGATGAAGCAGAACGGCTCGCCCTTTTCGAACCGCACCCGGCAGGGGCGGGTGAAGAGCCAGTTCATGGTGAAGGGAAACGGCAGCCAGTCGGTCTCGATCAGGCCGACCAGGGGCTGGATGCCGTCCTTCACATGGTTGGGTGATCCCGAGCAGATCATCCCCCAGCCCGGCGGCGTGCGGAACAGATACTGGGGATGCATGGTCAGGACCCCGCGCGAGAAGTGCGAGGTCACGAAATGATCCAGCTCCGGCTGAGGCCGCTCGGGCGTGATCGTGATGTCGTTCTGCGATGGCCCTCCGTTCCACTCGGCCGTGAAGGTGAAGGGGCACAGAATCTCCCAGCCCGTGGTGTTGGCCATGGTCAGCGGCAGGCAGCGATAGGGGTGCCGGCTCACGAAGGCGTCCATCCAGTTCCGCGACTGGCGGCCGGGCACCATGTCCGGCGGACGGGCCGACATCGGATAGCATTCCAGTTCCAAGGGGCGGCGTCCTTCGGCTAAGCGGGTCGTGTCGTCCTTCCTAT
>JBKBUS010000209.1:0-4197 GCA_046290035.1 Brevundimonas sp. | reverse complement strand
GCATGAAGAGCTTCAACCCGCCCGCCGACGCACAGGGCGCGGCGACCAGGCCCGCCGTCTCCAGCGCCGCCAAAACCCGCATGTCGGGGGCCGGGCTGTCGCTGACCCAGAAGGTGCGGTCGTCTCCCGTGGGGCCGATCCCGCCTTGGCCGACCAGCAGGGCTCTCGGACCCGAGGCGGGGTCGTCCGGGAGCGCGCCGACGACGGCCAGGTCCGGCCGCGCCAGCAGCCGCGCCCACCACGGGCCCAGCCCTTCCACATCGATCAAGGTCAGGCCGTCGTCGGCCACCTTCAGCGCCGCGTCGGCGGCGGCGTGGACCCGGACCGCCCCGCCAAAGCGATCGGCGGCCAGCAACTGCGCGATCGGACCCGCCGCGGCGACGGGGCGTTGCGCGGCGAGCATGCGCCCGGCGGTCACCTTCAGTACAGCTCGCTCGAGCGGGCTTAGGGCGGCCAGGGTCGGGCGAAGCGCGATCGCCTGCGCGTCCAGCGTGGCCCCGCCGTAAGCCAGACGATCCCGCACCGCCCGCGCCAACGCCTGATCGGCGTCGATCAGACCCGGCCCGACGTCTGGTTCCTGAAGCAGCATCAGAACAGCTTCGGCGCGGGGGCCAGGATGAACGGGCCCAGCCGGGTGCGCCCGTCGGCGAACTCCACCGACAGCGCCACGTCGCGTTCGGGCATCTGTTCCGCCGCCGCCTCGCCGGTCAGGCCCGAGATCGCGGCGCCGGGCCGGTTCGCGGTCAGCGTCAGCTGTCCCTCAAGCCGTCCGTCCTCGCCGGCGACCAGACGGGGGCTGTTGAACGTCGCCTCGCTGCGGCCGGCCGCCAGACGGCCGCGCACGTCGCTCAGCGCTCCGCCGTTTCGCGCCCAGGCCGCCAGGACGCCGGCCGGATCGGAGCCCGACAGCCGGCGCGCGTTCTCGACCACGCCTTCGACCTCCAGCGTCAGGGTCTGGTCCTGCGCCATGGCCTGAACCGGTCCCTCGCGCCGCCCGCGCGCCTCGATCAGGCGGAACAGAACGTCGGCCGCGTCCACCGGCGTGGTCAACGGCTGCGCCACCGCGCGCCCGCCGTCGCGGCCCGTCGCGTGGGGGCGCACATAGAACTCGATCCGTTCGGCCGCCGAGATGGGGAAGGGCTCCGCGCCGGGATGCGCCGTGAAGGTGGCGTCGACCAGCTCCAGCGCGAGGTTCGGGTACGGGTTGCGCAGGCCGCTGGCGCTCGCGCGGATCCCGCGCGCCTCGACGGCCACCTTGCCCTTGTCGCCCCGCGTCAGCACCAGCCCGTCCGACCCGACCACCACCCATCTATCGGGGTTCCAGGCCATGGTCTCGGCCGCCAGCTCCGGCGCCGCGATGGCCTGACCTGACGGCGCGACCAGTTCCACGTGTCGCGCCTCGGCCCGCACGCGGAAGGGCCAGCCGCTGAGGTTCAGGTCCGCGTACTGCACGCCCCAGCCGGCCGCGCGCAGAGCCTCGACTTGCCGCCCCAGCCGGGATTCCACCGTCTGGACCAGGAAAATCCACCAGCCGGTCCAGAGGGCCAGGGCGATCAGCGCGATCCCGAGGGGCGCGAACAGGCCCTTGCGGGAATGGCGAGGCGGCGTCGACGTATCGGTCATGACCGTTCCATAACGCGGAATACGGCCGGATGGACGCGTCTATTGCGACGCTTGCGGGGCGATGCGTCGGAACGCCTCGCCGACTGGCAGGATCTCGAGGTCCGCCGACTTCGCCAGCCGGATCACGCGATCCAGGTCCTCCGGGCGGCATCCATAGGGCGTGGGGCGGTCGGAAACGTCATGGCCGTAGGCGGTGAGCCAGCCGTTCGATCGAGCGGTCTCCGCCACCAGCGCCTCCAGGTCGTAGCCGGGCAGTCGCCGGCTCTCCAGGCCGATGCTCTTGAGCAGGCCCCGGTCCTCGCGCCCCCTGTTGATCCCGTCGCGAACCCCCCGGCCGAGCGCGAAGCGGGCCCGGATCGCGCGCTTCGCTCCGATCGAGGCGTCGCCGTAGGGATAGGCGAAGGTGGTCATGGCCCGGCCGTCCAGCCGCTCGGCCACCCAACGGGCGTTCGTGTCCAGGCTGTCTTCCAGCTCCGCCGCGCTCATGCGCAGGACGCTCGTGTGGCCGAAGGTGTGGCAGCCGACCTCGTGACCGGCCTCGGCCAGCGCCTGAAGGTGGCGGGTCGTGAACTGCGGCAGGTCGAGGTTGAAGCCGCTCTCCAGTCCGCCGCAGACGTAGTAGGTCGCGCGGACGCCGTGGTCCGCGAGGATCGGCCCCGCCTCGGTCCAGGCGGTCTCCGGAAAGTCGTCGAAACTCAGGGAGAAGAGGCCGCGCGGGGGAGCCACCTCGACCGCGTCGATGTCCACATAGCGGGCGGCGCGCCGGCGCATCTGGTCGATCAGCTGCATGGGCGCGAGCCTAGCGGCCCAGGCTTAAGGAATCGTCGGCTTAGCCCAGCTCGGCCTCGAGGTCGGCCAGACGCGCCGCCTGATCCTCGGCGATCAGGGCATCTGTCAGCGGCCCGAGCTCGCCCTCAAGAATCTGCGGCAGATTATAGAGGGTCAGGTTGATGCGGTGGTCCGTTACGCGCCCCTGCGGGAAGTTGTAGGTGCGGATGCGCTCGGACCGGTCGCCGGAGCCGACCTGGCTCTTGCGCGCATCGGCGCGAGCCCTGTCCTTCTCCTGCCGCTGCAGGTCGTAGAGGCGCGCCTTCAGGTTCGCCATCGCCTTCCTGCGGTTCTCGTGCTGGCTCTTCTCCGAGCTGGTGGCCACGATGCCGGTCGGCAGGTGGGTGATGCGCACCGCCGAGTCGGTCTTGTTGACGTGCTGGCCGCCCGCGCCCGAGGACCGGTAGGTGTCGATGCGGATGTCCTTGTCCTCGATGACGATGTCCACGTCCTCCGCCTCCGGCAGGACGGCCACCGTCGCCGCCGAGGTGTGGATGCGCCCCCCCGCCTCGGTCACTGGCACGCGCTGGACCCGGTGGACGCCGCTCTCGAACTTCAGCCGGCCGAACACCCCGTCGCCGGTGATGGAGGCGACGATCTCCTTGTAGCCGCCCATCTCGCCTTCGGAGACGCTGTCCACCTCGACGCGCCATCCCAGCGACTGCGCGTAGCGGCTGTACATGCGGAACAGATCGCCGGCGAACAGCGCCGCCTCGTCGCCGCCGGTGCCGGCGCGCACCTCCAGGATGGCCGAGGCGTTCTCGTCCCTGTCGCGCGGCGCGAGCAGCAGGGCGACGGCGCGCTCCATCTCCGGCAGGCGATCCTGCAGCGCGGCGAGTTCGTCGGCCGCCAGGGCGCCCATCTCGGGGTCCTGAGCGAGGGCCTTCAGGTCTTGGATTTCCGCCCGCGCCTTCGCCAGGTCGGCCACGGCGTCGGCCACCGGCTTCAGCTCCGCGTGCTCCTTCGACAGGCGCACGATCTCCGCGCCGTCGGTGGCGGCCGACATCCGCGCCTCGACCTCATGGAAGCGGTCGAGCACCTGGTCCAGTCGGGCTTGGGGCAGTCGCAAGAGAGGGCTTATCCGAGCGAGAACGGGCGGCGGGCGGTCGGTTTACGCGCGCGCGGCTCCGCTGTCGATGCGGAGCGCTCACACCCCGCTGGCGTGATCGTGAACCGCCCTGACAATCCCGTCAGGCGTCTTGGCGAGGGCGCGGCCGGGTTTTAGGTCGGGCCATGTCAGGAGGGCCCATGTTCGACGCGCCTCGCGAGATCCCGGTTCGCGCCCCCGAGTCCGCAGCTCTGGTCGCCCGGCTGGACGCGGCGCTGGCGCAGGGCGCGCCTGAGCGGGCGTTGGCTGACGAGATCCGCGCCATGGCGAGAATCTACGATCTCGACGCGGAGGGCGACATCGCCCAAGTCTGGGCCGGTCTCCGCCGCCTGCTGGTCCGCCAGCCGGAAGGCGTTTCCGAGCAGGTCGAACCCCTGACCCTGCTTGTGGCCGAGGACGATCCCGACATCGCCGCCGACCTGATGGACACCCTCGTGAGGGCCGGCCATGGCGTCGTGGGCCCCTTCAGCACGGCGGAGGCGGCGCTCGCGGCCGCGGCCCAGCACCAGATCGACGCCGCCCTGGTCGACATCAATCTCGGCGGCGCCCTCAGCGGCGTGGAGCTGGCGCGGCGGCTGGGCGGGGACTGGGGCGTACCGTCCGTCTTCACCTCGGGGGATGTGCCGAATGCGGCGCGC
>JBKBUS010000208.1:0-4200 GCA_046290035.1 Brevundimonas sp. | reverse complement strand
CCGCGGCGGCGGGTTCGGGCAGCTCGATGCCGAGTTCGGCCAGGCGCGCGTCGATGCTCATGAAGGGCTCTCCGGTGAACGTTTCCGCCGATGTAGCGATCCTCGGCGACGCTGGCCACCGGGGCGCTTCGCCGCTAGTCATCCGGCCAACAAACAGACACGGGAGAGACGCCATGGCCTTCGACAAGATCGCCTTCATCGGCCTTGGGAACATGGGCGGCGGCATGGCCGCGAACCAGGCCAAGGCGGGCCGCGAGGTGAGAGCGTTCGATCTCAGCGAAGCCGCGCTGGCGCGGGCCGAGGTCGCCGGGTGTCGTCGGGCGGCCTCGATCGCCGAGGCCGTTCAGGACGCCGATGCGGTGATCACCATGCTGCCCGCCGGTCCGCACGTTCTGTCAGTCCATGCGGAGCAGGTGCTCGGTCATGCGCCGAAGTCGGCCCTGCTGCTGGACTGCTCGACCATCGACGTGGAGACGGCGCGTACGGTCGCACGGCTGGCGACCGAACAGGGCTATGTGTTCGCCGACGCGCCGGTGTCGGGCGGGACGGCGGCGGCGGACGCCGGCACCCTGGCCTTCATGGTCGGCTGCGACGAGGCCGCCTTCGCCCAGGTGGAGCAGGCGCTGGAGCCGATGAGCCGGATCACGATCCGCGCGGGCGACCACGGGGCGGGGCAGGCGGCCAAGATCTGCAACAACATGCTGCTGGGCGTCAGCATGATCGGCGTCTGCGAGGCCGTGGCCCTGG
This sequence comes from Brevundimonas sp., assembly GCA_046290035.1. GTDB lineage: Bacteria > Pseudomonadota > Alphaproteobacteria > Caulobacterales > Caulobacteraceae > Brevundimonas. The sequence continues at coordinate 3,453 of JBKBUS010000208.1, read as the reverse complement.
CCGAACGCCTGGGGCTGGATCCGGAGCGCTTCTTCGACATCGCGTCCAAGTCCTCGGGGCAGTGCTGGAGCGTGACCAGCTACTACCCATGGCCCGGTCCGGTGCCCGCCGCCCCCTCGAATCGCGGCTACGCGGGCGGATTCGCCACGGCCATGATGCTGAAGGACCTCAAGCTGGCGCAGGACGCCGCCGCCAAGGCCGGCGCGACGACGCCGATGGGGGCCCAGGCGGAGGCGCTGTATGCGCTGTTCGATCGGCTCGGCCACGGCGGCAGGGACTTCTCGGCCATGATCCAGATGTTGCGGGGCCGGCTCGACGATCTGGATTGATCCGGATCAAGGTTTCCGAAAGCGGATCACGCCACCCTCGACCTTGCCACCACTCTAGTTGAGAACCGTTATCGATTAAGGGGTTGCGGCCATTTGCGCCGGTCCGTTTCTGGACTTTCGGGCGCGAGGGGAGCAGATACGCCGTGCTGGGGCATAACCGAAAGACCGCCGTTCTTGTTCGACTATAACTCCGCCTTTCAACGCTCGATCGAGCAGGTGAAGGTCGAGGGCCGCTACCGGGTCTTCGCCGACCTGAAGCGCGTGCGCGGCCGGTTTCCGCGCGCCGTGCGGCGGCGCGAGGACGGGAGCGAACAGGACGTCGTGGTCTGGTGCTCCAACGACTATCTCGGCATGGGCCAGCACCCGGTCGTCATCGGCGCCATGCAGGCGGAGATCGAGGCGGCGGGCGCCGGCGCCGGCGGCACGCGCAACATTTCCGGCACCACCCGCTCCGCCGTCGACCTGGAGGCGGAGCTCGCAGACTGGCACGGCAAGGAAGCGGCGCTGCTGTTCACGTCGGGCTACGTGGCCAATGAGGCGACGCTGGCGACCCTGCAGAAAATCCTGCCCGGCCTGATTATCTTCTCGGACGCGCTGAACCATGCCTCCATGATCGCGGGCATTCGCCACGGCGGCTGCGAGCGGCATGTGTTCCGCCACAACGATCTCGAGCACCTGGAAAGCCTGCTCGCCGCCGCGCCGGTCGAGGCGCCGAAGCTGATCGCCTTCGAGAGCGTCTATTCCATGGACGGCGACATCGCCGACCTGAGGGGCACCATCGCGCTGGCCCGCAAGTACGGGGCGATGACCTATCTCGATGAGGTGCACGCCGTCGGGCTCTACGGGGAGCGGGGCGCGGGCGTGGCCGAGCGGGACGGGGTTCTGGATCAGATCGACATCATCGAATGCACGCTCGGCAAGGCGATCGGCGTGATGGGCGGCTACATCGCCGCCGACGCCGTGGTGGTCGATGCGATCCGCAGCTGGGCCTCGGGCTTCATTTTCACCACCAGCCTGCCGCCGGCCCTGACCGCCGGGGCCTTGGCTTCGGTGAGGCACCTGAAGGCGCACCCGGAGCTGCGCGAGCGCCATCAGGAACGCGCCCAGACCCTAAAGGAGCGCTTCGCCGCCGCGGGCATCCCGGTGATGCCCAGCGAAAGCCATATCGTCCCGGTGTTCGTGGGCGACCCGGTCCACACCAAGATGATCTCGGACATGCTGCTGGACGAGCACGGCATTTACGTCCAGCCGATCAACTATCCGACCGTGCCCAAGGGGACCGAGCGCCTGCGCTTCACCCCGTCGCCGGACCACGACGACGGCATGATGGACGAACTGGTGCGGGCCATGGACAAGCTCTGGACCCACTGCAATGTCGCCCGGCGGCCCGCCGCGGCCTGAGACCCCGCTCGGCGAGGTCATCATCGAGAAGGTTCGAAACGGCGCCTTTCTCAAGGTGTCGGCGATCCATGTGGCCACGGGGCTCGAGGTCTCGGCCGTCGGCCCTGTGCATGAGCCGCACGGCGTGGAGCGCGTGGCGCTGGCCAAGCTGTCCCGCGCGCTCCAGCGGGCGAAGCCGCAATGAGCCGGTTCGACCTGTCGACACCGCTGGGCCGACTGAGGACCTGGCTTGACTACCTGCTGAAGGATCACGGTTTCCTGCGGCTGGGGTTCGGCAACGCCCACTGGCTCGGGCCCGATCTGGTGCGGACCAACCAACCGTCGCCGGGCCAGCTCGCCTACTGGAAGCGGCGCGGGATCCGCACCGTCATCAACCTGCGTGGCGCACGCGATGAGAGCTACTATGCGCTGGAGGCCGATGCCTGCGGTCACCTCGGCCTCACCCTGATCGACGCGCCTCTGGATTCCCGCGACCCGCCGGAGGCGTCGCGGGTCCGTCGCGCAAGGGACCTGTTCCAGACCATCGCCTATCCGGCGTTGATCCACTGCAAGTCGGGCGCGGACCGGGCGGGGCTCATGGCGGTGCTCTACCGGCATTTCCATCTCGGCGAGCCGGTCTCGCGAGCCATGTCCGAGCTGGGCAAACGCACCCTGCACCACCGCGAGGGCCTGACAGGCGTGCTGGATTACACGCTTGAGCGCTATGTCGCGGAGGGCGAGCCGGCCGGCCTGGACTTCCTGCAGTGGGTCGAGCGGCCGGACTACGATCCCAAGGCGATCCGCGCGGAGTTCAAGGCCAGCTGGTGGGGCACGCTGCTGACCGAACGGCTGCTGCGGCGCGAGTGATCAGCCCCACGGCCGCTGCGGGTCGCGCGGCGCGGGGGCCGGGGGCTCGGGCGGAGGGTCACGATCCAGACGGGCACGCCGCCTTTCCGCCAGATGCCGGTTCAGCACCACGAGCATGTAGGCCAGCATGGTGACGCTGGCGATCGCGGCGAAGGCGGTCTGCTGATCCAGGTCTGCGCCGAGCATGGTCATGGACGCTGATCCGTCTCCTCGGTTTCAGCCGGTCGAACAGGGTCGCTCCAGGCCGTGTCGGTCTCGGCGCGTTCAACCGGCGTCGGCTTGTGTCGCCGCGCATGCAGCACCAACGCCGCCACCGCGACCAACACCAGTATAGCCGCAATCATCGTGGGAATCATCCGTGGCTCCTTGTCTGGTCACGCTTGGAAAGCGCGCGACATGGCCTTGGCGTTCCGAACTCACTCCTCGCCGCGAGGATCGATCAGGCGGTGAGCATGCAGGATGAAGTACCGCATGTGGGCGTTGTCGACCGTCGCCTGGGCGCGCGCCTTCCAGGCCTTGCGGGCCTCGGCGTAGTTCGGAAAGGCGCCGACGAACTCAACCTTGGACAGGTCGCGGAAGACGGGCTGGTCCAGATGGCGCAGCTCGCCGCCGATGACGAGGTGAAGCAGTTGCGGGGTTTCGGTCTCGGCCATGGCGCACCGTCGGTCAGGGGGAGGGGGATCAGATGGCGAGCGGGATAGACGCCGAGCGCCGCACGATCAACGGGTGGAGCGCCGGCGCGGCGCAGACCAGGCTGGCTTGGCGAGGGTCGGGCCGGTTGAAGCGCCACGGGCGGCCGTGGTGGTCGCTGACCTTCGCACCGGCCTCCTCGGCGATCAGCGCGCCGGCGCACACGTCCCAGTCCCATGTCGGCGTC
>JBKBUS010000207.1:0-4225 GCA_046290035.1 Brevundimonas sp. | reverse complement strand
GGGCGTGCAGATGCACGGCGGCGTCGGCATGACCGACGAATACGACATCGGCCTGTTCATGAAGCGGGTGCGGGTGCTGAACGAGCTGCTCGGCGACGCCCACTTCCATGCCGAGCGCATCGCCCAGGCGGGCGGGTACTGAGCAGCCATCCTTCTCTCACGAGGGGAGAAGGACACTGTCTAGCGGAAGATGCAGGCCCGGCCGGCGTAGAGGCCGGTGACGCGGGCGTCCTCGCCGGTTCCGCTCAGGAAGCCGAACACGTCCCCGACGCCGAACTCGGGCCCGACGGAGCCCTCGGTCACCTGTACCTCGGGGCTCGCCGCGCGAATTTCGGCGAGCGTTGAGCCGACGTGGATGTCGGCGATCGTGGAGAAGGTCTCCGGCGCGTCCTCGCCCACGAAATAGCCGGCGAACTGGCCGTTCTCGAACAGCAGGTCGAGGTCGGCGCCGTAGGTCAGGGTGGTCAGGCCCAGATCGGCGCATTCGCCGCGCTCCGGCTCGCGGCCCCAGAAGCCGTTCAGGAACTCGGTCACCTGCGCCTCGGTCCAGCCGAAAGGAATCTTCAGCGCCGTGCCCCCGCCCGGCTGGGCCGGGGTCAGGCCGTCGGCTTCGAGAAGGCCGCCCGCGGAGGCGTCGAAGCTCGCCGGCTGGGCGGCGTCGGTCGCGGCGGGCGCGTCCGCCGGCGCGGGCGCTTCGGCGGGTTGCGAACAGGCGGCGAGCGCCAGGACGGAGGCGGTCAGGATCAGGATGCGCATAGCGTGACCCTAACGCCGGTCTTTGACAGCGCCAAGACCGCGCAGGGCCGCCGCCGCGCTTGACTCCGCTGGTGAGTCGGACGACAGCGGAGGCGCTCTCGCGGGAGAGATCGGGCGGCTTCGGCCGGCCCGGAGCCGAAGGCGCAACCGCCCCGGAAACGCTCAGGCAAAAGGACCGCGAAGCGCACGGACGCTGGAAAGAGCCCGGCCGGGCTCGCCGACGGAGCAAGGCGCCATACCTCAGGCGCCGGAATCTCTCAGGCTCACGGACAGCGGGGGCGAGGCGCGCGTCGCCTCCGCTCGCCTCAGACCCGGAGACCTGGATGTCCGATCAGACGCTCAAGACCACCCCGCTGAACGCCGCGCACCGCGCCCTGGGCGCCCGGATGGTCGGGTTCGGCGGCTACGACATGCCGGTGCAGTATGAGGGGGTCTTGGCCGAACACCGCTGGACCCGCGAGCACGCCGGCCTGTTCGACGTCTCGCACATGGGCCAGTGCAAGATCACGGGAGCGGACGCCGTCGCCCAATTCGAACGCTTCGTGCCCGGCGACTACGCCGCGCTGAAGGCCGGCAAGCAGAAGTACTCCCTGCTGCTCAACGACGACGGCGGGATCATCGACGACCTGATGGCCGGCCGGCCGGACCACGACGGCCTGTTCGTGGTCGTTAACGCCGGCAACAAGGACGAGGACTTCGCCTTCTGGCGCGCCAACCTGACCGGCGACGCGACGCTGAAGGTGCTGGACGACCGGGCGCTGCTGGCCATCCAGGGGCCCGAGGCGGCCGAGGTCATGGCGGCGTTCGAGCCGATCCTGGCCGACATGGGCTTCATGGAGTGCGCGCGGCTGATGCTGTTCGGCTGCGACTGCTACGTCTCGCGGTCGGGCTACACCGGCGAGGACGGCTACGAGATCTCGGTCCCGGCCGATCAGGCCGAGCGCATCTGGAATACGCTGCTGGAGGACGCCCGCGTCAGGCCGATCGGCCTCGGCGCGCGCGACTCGCTCCGGCTCGAGGCGGGCCTGCCGCTGCACGGCCATGACATCGATCCGACCACCAGCCCGGTTGAGGGCGCGCTGACGTTCGCCCTGTCGAAGTCGCGCAAGGAGCGCGGCGACTTCGCCGGCGCGGCGCGGGTTCTGAAGGAGCTGGCCGACGGCCCCTCGCGCGTGCGGATCGGCCTGATCGTAAAGGAAGGGGCTCCGGCCCGGGAAGGCGCCGAGATCGCCGACGCGGACGGTCAGGTGATCGGCAAGGTCACCTCAGGCGGCCCGTCGCCGACCTTGGGCAAGAACATCGCCATGGGTTACGTGCCGCCGTCGCACGCCGCGCTCGGGACCGAGCTGGAGGTCATCGTGCGCGGCAAGGCCGCCGCCGCCGAGGTCGTGGCCATGCCCTTCGTCGCCCAGCGTTACTATCGCAAACCCAAGGCCTGAGAGGGGCTCGCCATGCATTTCACCAAGGATCACGAATGGGTCCGCCTCGAGGGCGACATCGCCGTCGTGGGCATCACCAAGCACGCGGCCGAGCAGCTCGGCGACGTGGTGTTCGTCGAGACGCCCGAGGTCGGCAAGACGGTCGCCCAGAAGGACGGCTTCGCCGTGGTCGAGAGCGTCAAGGCGGCGTCCGACGTCTACGCCCCCGTGTCGGGCGAGGTGGTCGAGGCCAACGACGCCCTGTCGACCGCGCCCGAGACCGTGAACGCCGATCCGGAAGGCGCCGGCTGGTTCGCCAAGATCAAGGTCGCCGACGCGTCCCAGCTGGACGGCCTGATGGATCGCGCCGCCTACGACCAGTACCTAACCACGCTCTAACTCCTCCACCGCTGGACCTCCCCGCCATGCGCTACCTGCCCCTGACCCCCGACGACCGCTCCGCCATGCTGGCGGCCATCGGCGCGAAATCCATCGACGACCTGTTCGTGGACGTGCCGGTCTCGGCGCGGCTGGACGGGCCGGTGGACCTGCCGCGCGTGGCCGGCGAGCTGGAGGTCGAGCGCGCTCTGAAGGCGATGGCGGCGAAGAACACCGTCGCGGGCGACGCGCCCTTCTTCTGTGGGGCGGGCGCCTATCGCCACCACGTGCCGGCGACGGTGGACCACGTCATCCAGCGCTCGGAGTTCCTGACCAGCTACACGCCCTATCAGCCCGAGATCGCCCAGGGCACGCTGCAGTACCTGTACGAGTTCCAGACCCAGGTCGCGAACCTGACCGGCATGCCGGTGGCCAACGCCTCGCTCTATGACGGTTCGACCGCCATGGCCGAGGGCGTGCTGATGGCCACGCGGGTCACGCGCCGGAACAAGGCGGTGATCTCGGGCGGGGTGCATCCGCATTATGTCGCGGCGACCGAGACGGTGGTGCACGCCGTCGGCGTCGAGACCGAGGTTCTGCCGGCCGCCGTGGACGCAGAGGCCGACGTCATCGCTCGGATCGGACCGGACACCGCCTGCGTGGTGGTGCAGACCCCGAACGTGTTCGGCACGGCCACCGACGTGACGAAGATCGCCGAGGCGGCGCACGCCGCCGGCGCCCTGCTGATCGTGGTGGTGACCGAGGCCGTGTCGATGGGCCTGCTGAAGTCGCCCGGCGAGATGGGCGCCGACATCGTCGCGGCCGAGGGCCAGTCGATCGGCAATGCGCTGAACTTCGGCGGCCCCTACGTCGGCCTGTTCGCCACACGGGAGAAGCTGGTCCGCCAGATGCCCGGCCGCCTGACCGGCGAGACGGTGGACGCCGACGGCCGCCGCGGCTTCGTCCTGACCCTGTCGACGCGCGAGCAGCACATCCGTCGCGACAAGGCGACGTCGAACATCTGCACCAACTCCGGCCTGTGCACCCTGGCCTTCACGATCCACATGAGCCTCCTGGGCGAGACCGGCCTGCGCCGAATGGCCCTGCTGAACCACGAGAAGGCGCTAGCCACCCGCGACGCCCTGGCGGCCATCCCCGGCGTGGAGGTGCTGACGCCGCGCTTCTTCAACGAGTTCGCGGTTCGCCTGCCGAGACCGGCGGCCGAGGTGGTCGATCGCCTCGCCGAGCACCGCATCCTGGCGGGCGTGCCCTATAGCCGGCTGGCGCCGGAGGCCGGCATGGACGATCCGCTGCTGGTCGCGGCCACAGAGACGACGCTGGACGCCGACATCCAGATCCTGGCGGGCGCGCTCGCCAAGGTTCTGGCGAACTGAGGAGCCGAACGATGAGCACCATGAACACCGTCGGCCGCCCGACCACGCCGAACAGCGTCGAGACGAAACCCGCCACCCTGACCGGCGGTCGCGGCCTGTTGCAGGACGAGGGCCTGATCTTCGAGGGCGACGGCTGGGGAAAGACCGGCGTCGATCTGCCGGAGCCGAAGACGGACGCGGCCGACCTCGGCGACCTCGTGCGTCGTGATCCGATCGGCCTGCCGGGCCTCTCGGAGCCCGAGACCATGCGCCACTATGTGCGGTTGAGCCAGAAGAACC